>DATEZX010000264.1:0-6830 GCA_035255225.1 Candidatus Limnocylindrales bacterium | reverse complement strand
GGCAGAGCATCGTTCGGGTGGCCCCGGGCGTCCGGCCGATGACCGCCGCGATCTCCGCCGGCGGGTAGCCCTCGGCCGCGAGCAGCACCGCCCGTCGCTCCTCTGGTGACAGGCGGGCAAGCTCGAGGCGCAGCGCCCGGCCCAGCTCGGCCTTGACGACCAGCTGCTCCGGCGCGGGCGGCGCGGACGGGATCGGCAGGTCCGAGGCGCGCCGATCTGCCACCGCGATCCTCCGACCCCGGCTGAGAGCGAGATTCGAGCCGACGCGATAGAGCCAGGCCGCGGGCGATGTCGGCGTCCGACCCTCGGAGACCTCCCTCGTCAGGCGGAGGAAGGCCTCGTGGGCGAGGTCGGTCGCCTCCTCACGATCGCGCGTCAGGGCGGCCAGGCGCCGGACGAGGGCGTCGTGTCCGGATCGGTATTCGTGCTCGATGACGAGCTCCTGGGCGGCGAGCATGTGGTCCTCCGGCGTCGGGCGTCGGCGTGGCGCCGACTCGGGAGGACCGTCGAGCTAAGCCGGGACGCCGGGCATTGGGCGATCGCCCAGATTCCGGCCTGCGGCCGCTCAGATTCGGCCTGAGGCCGCTCAGTCGGTGGCGACGGCTCGGATCCGGCCGGCCAATCCGCCGCCGCCGCGGGGTCTTCCGGATGCGTCGGCTCGGCCGCGTGGCCTACGTGGCGGAGCCGGTCGGCCCTGTACGCTGGCGCCGGGAGCCGTGACAGTCGCTGCGTCCCGCTGTCACATCGCACAAGGGGATCCATGACATGCGCAGGCTGACCGCCCTCGCCATCGCGGCGATCGTCCTCGCCGGCTGCGGTGGGGCCACGACCCTCACCGATCCGTACCAGATCGTCGACAAGTCGGCGAGCGCGACGTACGACGTCGTCCAGGTCAACATCGGGCTCAACGCGACCGGCTCCGGAACGCCGGTCACGATCGACCCGAAGTCGATCCAGATCATCGCCGATCACAAGGCGGGCAAGGCCGAGTTCAAGGTCAGCCTGCCCCTCGCCCAGCTCGGGGCCGACGCGGCGGCGCTCGCGCAGCTCGGCATCACGAGCGGCAACCTGGACCTGGACATCGTCTTCGACGGCCAGGCCGTGTACGCCAAGGGCGCCGTCCTCACGACCGTGCTGACCATGCTGCTGACCCAGGCCGGGCTGACGCCGGGCGATCTCAGCGGCTGGCTGCGCCTCGGGACCAAGGACGAGTTCCAGGCCCTCGCCGGGCAGATCGCGCCGAGCGCGCTGCCGTCGATGGTGCCGGCCGCGAGCCACGATGCCGCGTCGATCAAGAAGGCCCTCGAGGACGTCGGGATCACCCTGACCTACGCGGGCGCGGAGAAGCGGGCGAACAAGGACACGGCCCACCTGACCGTGGCGGTCGACACCGCGAAGCTGGCCTCGAGCCCGGCCTTCGGCGCGGTGCCCAGCTCCCAGGCCACGACCCTCAAGACGGGCCTCCAGCAGCTCGGCATCGCGGCGGACGCCTGGATCGACAGCTCGACCTATCGGCTGGTCGAGGTCGACCTCCACCTGACGCCCAAGGACGGTTCCACGGGCAAGGTCGACGTCACGATCCTCGTCAGCCAGCCGACCGACACGAGCGGGCTCGCCGCCCCGTCGCCGTATACCGCCGTCCCGCTCAGCCAGCTCGTGACCCAGCTGCTGAAGACCTTCGGGCAGGGCCTGATCTCGCAGTAGGGCGCAACCGGGTCTCGACCTCCGGTTCCCCGGGGGCCGTCAGGACCAGCGCATCGACCACACAGCGCGGAGCGGCCGGCCCGGCTCCACGAGGAACGCGCCGGCCGCTAAGCCGGCTGGGCGCGGCAGCCCAAGGGCGTTCGGCCAAGCGGTCTGGGGCTCGACGCACAGCGCCTCTCGGGGCGTATAGACGGTCACGACCGACAGAGGCGGCGCGATCTCGAGAGTCAGCCGGAGGTTCGGCCAGTCGATCACGGGCGCTTCGGTCACCCCGACGAAGGCGTCGTCGAGCCGTCGTCGGCCAAGCTCGGGGGCGTCGGCCAGATCGGCGGGCCCCGCGGGCGAGCGGACGCGGCCCGTCGGGATCATCCGGTCCCGCTCCACGACGCCGTCGGCTCGGAGCCGCAGCCGAACGCGGCCGGGATCGTCCTCGACCTGGAGGCTCCGGCGGAACCACGGGTGCCAGCCGAGGGCGGCTGGCATCGGCTCATCGGCCTCGACCTCGGCGGAGAGCTCGAGGCGGCGACCCACCAGAGCGAGGCGCTGACGGACCCGACCTCCGAAGGGCCAACGGCTCCGATCCAGCTCGATCGAAAGCTCGCACGCGTCCGTGGCGACCGCCTCCACCCGCCACGCCCGATCAAACACGACACCGTGGATGGCGTGCCGACCGTGGTTCCGCGGCAGCTGGATCGGATCGACTGGCTGCGTCGGATCGGTGGGGCGGCCGCGCCCGTCGGGGCGGCCCCAGGAGCGGTGGAGCCGTCCGTCGGCGAGCCGGCCGGGCCACGGCGCCATGAGGAACGACCCCCAGCGGATCGAGCGGTCCTCGCCGTCGCTCGGCAGCACGAGCAGTTCGCACCCCCGTATCTCGAGGGAGGCGAGCCGTCCCCCGCGATCGACGTCCACGACGGCCCGGGCGTCCTCGCCAGCGAGCTCCAGGTTATCGGCCACGGCCAGCTCTCGGCAATTTGTGCGCGTCCCGGACAAATGTCCTGTATTACCCTTGCACATCGAGGACCGTTCCGGCGGCGAGGAGTGACGCGAGATGAGCGAGCCGTTCTTCAGGACCGTTCCCAACAAGATCCCGTACGCAGGCACCGGCGACCGAGACGAGCTTGCCTACGCCGTGTACGACCCGAATCGGATGGTGCTCGGCAAGCGTATGGAGGACCACCTCCGGATCGCCGTCTGCCTGTGGCACTCGTTCAACTGGCCCGGCTCGGACGTCTTCGGCGTCGGGACGTTCGATCGGCCGTGGCTCGCCGGCGGAATGGCGCCGATCGACGCCGCGCGGCTCAAGCTCGATGCCGCGTTCGAGTTCCTCGCCAAGCTCGGCGTCCCGTTCTTCTGCTTCCACGATCGCGACGTCGCGCCGGAAGGCGCCACCTGGACCGAGACGAATCGGTTGTTCGATGAGGTCGTCGAGCTCATCCAGGGCCACATGTCGCGGACCGGCCTGCGCCTGCTCTGGGGCACGGCCAACCTGTTCAGCCATCCGCGGTACATGGCCGGAGCCGCGACGAGCCCGGATCCCGAGGTGTTCGCGGTCGCGGCGGCGCAGGTCAAGCGCATGCTCGACGTGACCCATCGCCTCAACGGGGCCAACTACGTCCTGTGGGGCGGCCGTGAGGGCTACGAGACGCTCCTCAACACGGACCTCCGCCGCGAGGAGCAGCAGCTCGCCCGGTTCCTGTCGCTCGTCGCCGACTACAAGCACCAGATCGGGTTCGAGGGGACACTGCTCATCGAGCCGAAGCCCCAGGAGCCCACGAAGCACCAGTACGACTACGACGCAGCGACTGTGACGGGGTTCCTCGAGCGCCATGGCCTGGCGGGCGAATACCGACTCAACCTCGAGGTCAATCACGCCACGCTCGCCGGCCACAGCTTCCAACACGAGGTCGTGACGGCGATCGCCCTGGGGACGCTCGGAAGCGTCGACGTCAACCGCGGCGACTACCAGAACGGCTGGGACACCGACCAGTTCCCGAACTCGGTCGACGAGCTGGCGCTGGCGCTGTACGAGATCGTGCGGAGCGGCGGGTTCACAACCGGCGGCTTCAACTTCGACGCCAAGCTCCGCCGCCAGAGCACCGATCGCGAGGATCTCTTCCACGCGCACGTTGGCGGGATCGACACCCTGGCCCGGGCCCTGCTCGCGGCGGCCCGGATGATCGAGGATGGGCAGCTCGTGCAGCGGGTCGCTGCGCGGTACGCCGGCTGGAATGGCGAGCTCGGACGGCTGATCTCCGGCGATGCGGCCTCGCTGGAGGCTCTGGACGCGTGGGTCACCCGCGAGAACCTCGACCCGCGGGCGCCCTCCGGTCACCAGGAGCTCCTCGAGAACCTCGTCAACCGCCAGGTCTGGGCGGCCGACGCCCACTGACGCTCGGTTCGCCACCGAGCGGATGCGATGACCCTGCTCCTCGGGATCGACGCTTCGACCACGGCAACGAAAGCCGTCCTCGTCGACGAGGCCGGCCGCGTCGCGGCCGCCGAGGCTGTGGAGTACGGCTACGACATCCCTCAGCCGGGCTGGACCGAGCAGGACCCGAGTCTCTGGGGGAAGGGAGCGCTGGAGGCCATCCGGCGCGCACTCGGGGCTGCCGGCGCGAGCGGCAGCGCCGTCGCTGCGATCGGGCTCACGGGCCAGATGCATGGCGCCGTGCTGCTCGACACCGATCGGCGCGTCGTCCGGCCCGCGATCCTCTGGAACGACCAGCGCACGTCCGCGGAGTGCGACGAGATCCGGGCCCGGCTCGGCGGCCGCGAGCGCCTCGTCGCGTTGACGGGCAACGACGCGGTGACGGGCCTGACCGCGCCGAAGCTCCTGTGGGTCCGCCGCCACGAGCCCGAGGCCTTCGGGCGCACCCGCCACGTGATCCTCCCGAAGGACTTCGTGCGGCTGGCCCTGACGGACGAGCTCGCGGTCGACAAGGCCGACGGCAGCGGGACCCTTCTCTTCGACCTCGGCGCGCGGGACTGGTCGCCCGACGTCCTCGCGGCGCTCGAGCTCGACCCGGCGCTCTTCCCGCGAACCGTCGAGGGCCCGGTCGCGACGGGGCGAATCACCGCTCGGACCGCGGTCGAGACCGGCCTCGCGGCGGGAACGCCCGTCGTCGCGGGAGGGGGCGACCAGGCCGCGGGAGCAGTCGGGGCCGGGATCCTCGAGCCCGGGACACTGTTCGCGTCGCTCGGGACCTCCGGCGTCGTCTTCGCGGCCACCGATACGCCCCTCTCCGACCCGCTCGGGCGGGTCCATGCGTTCTGCCACGCGGTCCCCGGCCGCTGGCACCTCATGTCCGTCATGCTCTCGGCGGCTGGCAGCCTGCGCTGGTTCCGGGACAACCTGGCACCGGGGGTCGAGTTCCGAGCGCTCGTGGAGGACGCCGGCGCCGTCGAGGCGTCGACCGACGGCCTGTTCTTCCTCCCCTACCTCACCGGCGAGCGGAGCCCCTATCCGGACCCGCTGGCTCGGGGTGCGTTCGTCGGGCTCACGGTCGGGCACGACCGACGACATCTGACGCGAGCTGTGCTCGAGGGCGTGGCGTTCGGCCTCGCCGATGGGCTGCGCCTCATGCGGGAAGCCGGGCTCCCGGCCGCAACGGAGATCCGAGTCACTGGTGGCGGCTCCGTAAGCCCGACCTGGCGCCAGATCCTGGCCGATGTGCTCGACGCCCCGATCGCGACGGTCAACACCTCGGAGGGTGCCGCCTACGGCGCCGCGCTGCTGGGCGCGGTCGAGGCCGGCTGGTTCCGTTCGGTCCCGGAGGCTGCCGCGGCCTTCATTCGGCCGACGATCACGAACGCACCGTCGGGTCGCGTCGGCGCCTATGCCACCGCGCACGAGCGCTATCGCGCGCTCTACCCCGCGCTCGCCCCGACGTTCCACGGGGCTTGATCAGCCGGCCTGGCCCGGCCCCGCCTCGAGGACCCACCCGTCCCCGCCTCCGTCAGGTGCGGAGCTGCTCCATCTCCTGGGCGGTCACCTTCTCGAGCGGCTTGCCGAGGATGATCATGCTCAGGACATCGTCGGCCGAGACGTCGGCCTTGTTGACGACCCCGACGATCCGGCCGTGGTACATGACCGCGATCCGCTCCGACAGGTCGAACACGTCGTGGATGTCGTGGCTGACCAGGAAGATCCCGAGGCCGTCCTTCTTCAGCTGCCTGATGAGGTCGCGGACTTGGGCCGTCTCCGCCGGCCCGAGGGCCGCCGTCGGCTCGTCCATGATCAGGATCCGGGCGTTGAACTGGATCGTCCGGCCGATGGCGACGGCCTGGCGCTGGCCTCCTGACAGCCGCAGCACCGGCGTCTTGAAGTTCTTGAAGTTCGGGTTCAGCCGGCCGATGACCGTTCGGGTCGCGGCCTCCATCGCCGAGTCGTCTAGCTGGCCGCGGCTCAGGATCTCGCGACCGAGGAAGACGTTGGCCGGGGCGTCGAGGTTGTCCGCCAGGGCGAGGTTCTGGTAAATCGTCTCGATCCCGTAGGCCTTGGCGGCGCGCGGGTTGGGGATCGCCGCGAGCTTGCCGTCGACGTAGATCTCGCCGTGATCCGGCGGTCGAGCGCCCGACAGCGTCCGCATCAGCGTCGACTTGCCGGCGCCGTTGCCGCCGACGAGCCCGACGACCTCGCCGGCACGGAGATCGAGCGTGACGTCCTGGACGGCCCGGACGCCGCCGAAGGCGACGCTGATGTTGCGCAACTCGACGAGCGGCGGCCCTGATGCGGCGTGTTCGCTCGCGGGCGTCGGGTTCATCGCGATCTCGGTCACCCGGATCGCCGCCGGAAGACTGTGTCGAGGCCGACCGCGGTCACGAGCACGATTCCGACGATCACGTCCTGCATCGGCGAGTCGACGTTCAGCAGACTCATCCCGGAGCGCAGCGATTGCATCACTACTGCTCCCAGGATCGCCCCGGGGATCGTCCCGATGCCGCCGGAGAACGACGTCCCGCCGATGACCGCCGCGGAGATGACGTCCAGCTCGTTCTGCGTCCCGAGGCCCGTGACCGCGGCGTTCAGTCTCGCCGTCCCGATCGCCGCGCTGATCCCGCAGAGCATGCCCATCAGGGCGAAGGTTCCGAGGATCGTCCGGCGGACATTGATGCCGCCGAGGACG
>DATEZX010000263.1:0-8237 GCA_035255225.1 Candidatus Limnocylindrales bacterium | reverse complement strand
CGCGCCGCCAGGGCCGCCAGGCGATCGACCGCCTGGGGATGCTCAGCGTCCAGCCACTCCAGGAGGGGTCCCGTGTAGTGCAGCCCGACGCGGACGCCCGGATGTCGCTCGAGCGCCGCGAGCATCGGCTCGTAGGCCGTGCGATAGGCCTCCTCGATGACCCAGCCGAAGTTGCCGACCGGCTGGTGGTTGTGGAAGACGAGGGCCAGCGAGATGCGCGGAGCCACGTGGTCGAGTCGCCTCTCCGAGTGCCAGCCCGAGCCGGCTCGGTGCCGGTCGACATGCCGGCCGCCATACTACGGCGCGCACGGCGCCCCTCGCCCGTCCACCACATCGCGCCTCGGAGGCCAGATCCGCGCATGTCCGTCGAACCGCCCGCCTGGGTCCGTGACGCGGTCTTCTACCAGGTCTTCCCGGACCGGTTCGCCCGCTCCGGGCGGGTGCCGATGCCCGGACCGCTCGAGCCCTGGGACGCCCCGCCCACGGTCCACGGCTTCAAGGGCGGCGACCTCTACGGCATCGCCGATCGACTTCCCGATCTCCGCGCGCTCGGCGTCACGGCGCTGTACCTGACGCCGATCTTCGCCTCCGCCGCCAATCACCGCTACCACACCTACGACTACCTCGCGGTCGATCCGCTGCTCGGCGGTGACGCCGCGCTGCGCGAGCTGCTCGACACGGCCCACGACCGCGGCATGCGGGTCATCCTCGACGGCGTCTTCAACCACACGGGGCGGGGCTTCTGGGCCTTCCACCACGTCCTCGAGAACGACGGCGCCTCGCCGTACCGCCGGTGGTTCATCTTCGACCAGGCGGCGCTCGACCAGGGCCGGCCGGTCAACGCCTATCCCCTGGCCCACCTCCGGTCCAGCGACGATCGCGAGGCCCCCTGGCCCAAGGTCGCCGGCGGCACCGGCGACTCCCTGGCCGCGCTCGGCTATCGCGGCTGGTGGGACATGCCGGCCCTGCCGAAGCTGAACCTCGGCGAGCCCGAGGTGCGGGACCTGCTGTGGCGCGTCGCCGAGCACTGGATCCGCTTCGGGGCGGACGGCTGGCGGCTGGACGTTCCCGGCGAGATCCAGGACCCGCCCTTCTGGGCCGAGTTCCGGCGGCGGGTCCGGGCGGCCAACCCCGAGGCGTACATCGTCGGTGAGATCTGGGACGTCGCCCCCGACTGGACGTCGAACGAGCGCTTCGACGCCCTGATGAACTACCCGCTCGCCGAGGCGATCCTCGGCTTCGTCGGCGGCGCATCGCTCAACGAGCCGCTCCTTCGATCCCACAACGAGTACGCGCTCACGCGGCGTCTCGACGGCCCGGGGTTCGCGGGGCGGCTCGACGAGCTCCTCGACGCCTACGACCCCGACGTGACCGCGGTCCAGCTCAACCTCCTGGGCAGCCACGACACGCCCCGCCTCGCCTCGCTCCTCGGTGGTGACGGCGACGCCATCAGGCTCGCGGTCCTCCTCCAGGCGACGCTGCCGGGTGCGCCGTGCATCTACTACGGCGACGAGATCGGCTTGCTCGGCGGGCTCGAGCCCGAGTCCCGGGGGGGCTTCCCGTGGGACGGGGCCCACTGGGACCACGGCCTCCTCGACTTCGTCCGGGCGGCCTTCGCGGTGCGGAACACCGAGCCGTTGCTCCGCCACGGCGAGCTCGAGGTCCTGGCGAGCGGCGACCAGGCCCTGGCCTTCGAACGCCGCGCGGCCGGCGAGCCCGCGCCGTCCCTCGTCGTGGTGGTCAACGCCGGCTCGGCGCCCGCGACGCTGGACGTCGGGGGCCCCGTCCGGTCGGAGCCTGGGCCCGAGATCGTGGCCCTGCCGGGCCTCGCGCCGCCGTTGATCGAGGTCGGTCATGACGGGCAGCTGCGCCTCCAGGTCGGTCCTCGATCGGGGACGATCATCCGGGTCCACGCCGGGGCCTGACCACGCGCGGGGGGCGGCCGGCACCGATCCCGCACCTATACTCGCCGCCGTGTCGCAGCTTCCCGTGGACCTTCCCCCGGACCTCGCTGCCCGCCTCCGATCGGCCTTCGACCCGGAGGCCAAGGTCGCGCGCGCGCTCGAGGCGCTCGGTCCGGTCGCGGGTCGCGACGTCGTCGTCATCGACGGCGAGGGCAGCCCGGTCACGGAGGCCATCACGGCGCTGGGCGCGCGGGTCGTGAGCGCCGGCCTGACCGGCCCGCTCCGCATCGACGCCCCCGGCGCGAGCGCCGACGTGGTCGTCGGCCTATGGTCGGCGTTCCGCGGACCGTCTGCTGCTGATCAGGCCGAGGTGGATCGGGTGCTCAGGCCGGGCGGCCGGCAGCTCGCGGTCCACGACTACGGGCGGGACGACGTCTCGCTGCTGCTCGGCCCGGACCGGCCCGAGTACGGCGCGTGGAGCCAGCGGACGGGACCGTTCCTCCGGGGTGGCTTCAGGATCCGGGTCCTGCACTGCTGGTGGGCGTTCGACTCGCTGGATGACGCCCGACAGTTCCTCGTGGCCGCGTTCCGGGATCGTGGCGCCGCGGTCGCGGCGACGCTCAGTCGGCCACGCCTCGCGTACAACGTCGCGGTCTATCACCGCAGCCGGGCAGAGACGGGCGCCGCCCCGGCGTGAGCCGCGGGGCATCGCTGGTACCCTCCCGCCGATGGCGGACCCAGATGGCACTGATCGGCGATCCCTCGGCGGGCCGCGGCCCGCGACCGATCCACGGCCGGCGACCGATCCACGGCCGGCGACCGATCCGCGCCTGGCACCGGGAGCCTCCTCGACGTCGAGGCCACGAGCGCCCGGCGGCCCCGAGGCTCCGAGCGGTCCACACATCGGGCCCATGCGCCTGACCCCGTTCCGCCTCGTCCTCGGCCTCGCCTTCGTCGGTTCCGCGGCCTTCATCGCCTACGCCATCGTCGTGGTCCGGGACGCGTCCCAGATCCCGATGCTCAGTGCCGGCTTCCTGGTGCTCGGCGTCGCCACGGCCGCGATCGCGCTCGCCGCCGTCATCGAGCTCTGGCGCGCCGCGGCCACGGGACGCAGCGGCCGGGCCCTTGGGCTCGCCATCCTCGGCGGGGTCGTTGGCCTCGCGGCGATCGGCTGCTTCACCCTGACCGTGCTGCTGGCCATGCTCTGGCGGTCTGGCTAGGGACGCTCGTTTCCGGGGCCCGGTCTTGGCCGCGCCAGTCGGCCTCTGGCAGCGCGGTACACTGCCGCCTTGCTCGCTGGCGATCGCGACGCCCCCATCGTCTAGAGGCCTAGGACGCCACCCTTTCAAGGTGGAGACCACCGGTTCGAATCCGGTTGGGGGCACGAACCCCGCGCCGGCGGATCGCGCTGCCGACGATCCGGGACGCCGGATCCCGGGTGCGGGCGAGCCGACGCGGAGGACGATCGCGGGGGCGAACGATCCGAGGCGAGCGACGCGGCGCTACCATCCGCGGCGATGGACTACCTCGGCGTGCGAATCCCGACGATCGTCAAGGACACCGTCGCGGTTCGCTGCGACGGCTGCCTAGGGGTGATCGACGGCACGCCCTGGCGGATGAACATCCTCGACGTCGTGGCCGCCGAGACGCCGGCCTCGTGGGCCGGCCACGCGGCGATCAACCCCGGGCCGTTCGAATTCCACGGCGACCCGTCGCACGTCCGCGCGTGGATGCGTGCCCGTGGCTACCTGTTCTGTCGCAAGGGCCAGGTCCGCGAGATCATGCGGCCGATCCGGCTTCCGGCAGGCGAGGACGGCAGGCTCCGCCTGGGTCTGTGCGACGGGATCCACCGCGACGACCACGAGCTGGTCCCGGCCTGAGATCGAGCGGATGAACGCCTGGATCAACGCGCTCGCCGCGGTCGTCGCGTTCGCCATGGCGGTCGGCCTCATCGACCAGTGGCGGGATCGGCGCCACTCCTACCAGTTGCTGTGGGCCATCGGGTCCGGACTGTTCGGCATTGCGGCAGCCTGCGAGGCGATCGGTGCCGCGTCTGGCTGGAGTGGGCCGCTCTTCCGGGCGTGGTACCTCTCCGGCGCCCTCCTCAACGTCGCCTGGCTCGGGCTCGGGACGGCGTTCCTGCTCAGCCGAACGCGGTTCGGCTACGCCTATGCCCTGGGCGTGGCGTTCGGCGGGCTGCTCACGATTGCCAGTCAGGCCGCGCACGCATATCCGGACGTCGGCCCCATCCCTGTCCTCATCCTCGTCGCGGCGCTGCTGGTTGCCCTCGCCATCGCGGTGGCGACGTACCTCGAGGACGACCGCTGGCCGATGATCGCCTCGGTGGGGGTCGTCGCGGTGACGCTCGTCGGTGCGGTCCTCGTTGTCACGGCGGCCTTTCCCGACACGATCGCGCTCGACAGCCACGGAGTCCCCGTCCTCGACCCGCTGCCGGGGTCCCTCCGCCTGCTGACGCCCGTCATGAACGTCGCCGGCGGGCTGTCGTTGATCCTCGGAGCCCTCTTCTCGGCCTACGTCTTCATGCCCAAGAAGCGGGTCCTGCCGTACTCGCTCGACGCGCGCCAGACGGGCGACTCATTCCTGTTCAACATCTTCATCGCCCCCGTCGCGATCGTCGTCAACTTCGTTGCCTCGCTGCCGACCGCCGTGGCGGACCTCGTCCGTGGTCGACTCCACAGCCGAGTCCCCGCGACCCTGCTCATCGCCGTCGGCGCGATTCTCATCTCCGGGACGGATCTCGGGGTCAAAGGCGGGGCGACCACGATCTTCGCCCTCAGCAAGCTCCTCGGCATCGGCCTGATCTTCGCGGGCTTCCTGGTCTCGACCGAAACGTTCCGGGAGCTCCGAATCCCATTCACCGGGCGACGGATCGGCGGCGCGCGCCTCGAGGGCGAGCCGTCCGAACCGGTCTCGGACAAGGCTCGCTAGGGGTCGGATCCTCCAACCGCTGCTCGGGGGTCTCGGTGCTTCCTCACCGGACCTACCATCGGGCCGATGCTCGCTGCCCGGGGCCGGTGGTCCGGTGCGCTCGTCGTCGTCACCGCGGCGAGCCTGTTCGGGATGCTCGGCACCCTCTCGCGGTTCGCCTACGACGGCGGCCTCACGCCGTTCGCGTGGGTCGCCTGGCGCGCCGCGATCGGCGCAGCCGCCCTGTGGGTCGTCATCGCGAGCCGGCGCGGCATCCGTTCCAGCCTCGACGGTCTCCGCTCGGCGGCACCGGCCGCGCGGCGGTGGCTGGCGCTCGCCGTCCTCGCCGGCGCGTTCCTCAATCTCGCCATCTTCGTGGCCTTCGAGCGGACGACGATCGCCCTCGCCCTGCTTGGCTTCTACACCTACCCGGCGATGGTCGCCGCAGCGTCGGGCCTCCTCGGTCACGAGCGGCTCGACGTCGTGCGGCGGGTGGCCCTGCTCCTGGCGCTCGGCGGCATGGTCGCCGTCGTCGCCGGCGGGCTGGCGCCCGGGACGGTCACGGTCGATGCGCTGGGCATTGGCCTGGCGCTCGTCGCGGCTGCCTGCCAGACGACCTTCGTCGTGGCGAGCCGCGGCTACGCCTCGATCCGGACCGAGGAGGCGATGGGCTCGATCCTCGTCGGCTCGGCCGCGATCGCGGTCGTCCTCAGCGCCATCGTCGACGGCCCGCCGGCGCTCGTCCGGCCGCTCGGCGACCCGGGGCTCCTGGCACTCCTCGCCTTCGTCGGCCTGTTCGCCGCGGCCCTGCCGTCGTTCCTGTTCCTGACCGGCATCCGCGTCCTCGGGCCAGTGCGAGCAGGCATCCTCATGCTCTTCGAGCCGGTCGTGGGCGTGACCCTCGCGGCGGCCGTCCTGGGCGAGGGCGTGACCCCGCTGCAGGCCGCCGGCGGCGCGACGATCCTCCTCGCGGCCGCGCTGGTCCAGCGTCGCACCGCCGTCGCCGGCGGCGGGCGGACCCTCGTCGACGTGCCGGTGGCGCCCGCCCCGGGCGGGCCGTAGCGATGACCTCGACCCTCGCCCCGTGGACCGCCGTCGGGAGTCGCCCGTGGGACGTCGACGGGCCGCCCGGCGCCCCGGCCGTCGTCTTCCTCCACGGGGCGATCCTCAGCCGGGCGATGTGGGCTCCCCAGGTGGCGCGCCTTCGCGATCGCTATCGCTGCGTGACGGTCGACCTGCCGGGCCACGGGGTCCTCGCCGATCGGCCCTACTCGGTCGCCGCGGCCGTTGAGCTGGTCGAGGCGGCGATCCGGGACGCAGCCGGCGGTCGGGCGGTCGTCGTCGGGCTGTCCCTCGGCGGCTACACGGCGATCGCCACCGCGGCGGACGAACCCCATCTCGTCCGCGGGCTCGTCGTCGCCGGCACGAGCATGGAGCCGACGGGGCTCGCCCGGCTCGCCTACCTGTGGTACGGCTGGGCGCTGCGCCTCCTCCCGGCCGAGCCGGTCCGCGCCGTCGGAGTCGGCCTGTTCCGGCGGGCATACGGCCGCGCGATGGGCGACACGATCGCGCAGGGCTACGACTCGAAGGCCGGCGGGCTCGCGGTCTGCCGCCTCGCCGGCGAGCGCTTCCGGCCGCGGCTGATGGCCTATGGCGGCCCGGTCCTCGTCGTGAACGGCGACCTCGACCCGTGGTTCCGGCTCGGCGAGCGGGCCTTCGTCGCCGGCGTGCCCGATGTCCGACGCCTCCACCTCGGGCGGGCGTCCCACGTCTCCAATCTTGATCAGCCGGATGCGTTCGCGGCGGCGATCGCCGAGTTCGAGGCGTCCCTGCCGGCCTGAACCGCCGCGCCCGCGCGGTTGCCACGACGCCGGCCCGCCGCGCCGCTGCCGTCAGGCCCGCCGCGCGTCGCGGTGTATCCTCGGCCGGGCCCGAAGGCCCCCGGCCGGACTCTCGGCCGACCCCTGACGTGAGGCTCGATGCGCGTCCGCAAAGCTGTCTTCCCCGCCGCCGGCTGGGGCACCCGCTTCCTCCCGGCGACGAAGGCCCAGCCGAAGGAGATGCTGCCTCTCGTCGACAAGCCGGTCATCCAGTACGCGGTCGAGGAGGCGGTTGCCGCCGGCGTCGAGCAGGTCATCATCGTGACCTCCAGCCAGAAGCGGGCGATCGAAGACCACTTCGACCTGTCATACGAGCTGGAGCGGCTCCTCGAGGACAAGGGCGAGATCGAGAAGCTCCGGCAGGTCCGGCACATCAGCGACCTGGCCCAGATCGCCTACGTCCGCCAGAAGGAACAGCTCGGGCTCGGCCACGCGATCCTGATGACGAAGGACCTGGTCGGCCACGAGCCGTTCGCGGTCCTCCTGCCCGACGACGTCGTGATCGCCGAGCGGCCGTGCATCGGCCAGCTCATCCACGCCTTCGACCGGACCCACTCGACGACGGTCGCGGTGATGCCGGTCGACCCGTCCGAGACCTCGCGCTACGGGATCGTCGCCGCCGAGACCGCCGACGCGGAGCTCAACGAGGGTGGTCGACTTCGGCGGATGACCCGGATCGTCGAGAAGCCGCCGACGAGTGACGCGCCATCCAACCTGGCGGTCATCGGGCGCTACGTCCTGACTCCCAAGATCTTCGAGAAGCTCGAGCAGACCCCGCGTGGCGCCGGGGGTGAGATCCAGCTGACCGACGGCATCGAGGCCCTCATGGCCGAGCAGTCAGTGTTCGCCTACGAGTTCGAGGGCACCCGCTACGACGCCGGGACAACCCTCGGGTGGTTGCGCGCGACCGTCGACATCGCCCTCCAGCGCCCGGACCTCGCCGAGGCCTTCCGCGAGCACCTCCGCACCCTCGAGCTGTAGGGTCCTCGCGCCGGGGCGCCAACCATGACGCTCCAGGTCCTGGTCATCGCGGTCGTCCGCATCGTGGGCTCGCTGCCGGTCCTGCGCTGGCCGCTCGCGGGCGGGCTCCTGGCGATCGTGGTGGACCTGTCCGACCTCCTGTTGCGGGACGCCCTCGACCTCGGCGGAGTGCCCGACTATCAATCGCTCGACAAGTGGCTCGACCAGGTCTACCTGGCGCTGTTCCTCGTGGTCGCCCTGCGCTGGCGGGGCCTGGCGCGCCGGGTCGCGATCGCGCTGTACGCGTTCCGGTTCGTGGGCTTCGTGGTGTTCGAACTCGGCGGCGACCGGAGCGTCCTGCTGCTCTTCCCGAACGTCTTCGAGTTCTGGTTCCTGCTCGTGGCGGCGATCCACCGCTTCCGTCCCGACTTCACCTGGACGCCGCGCGCGACGGCCCTCGCGCTGGCCGTCGTGGCCCCGCCCAAGGAGGCCCAGGAGTGGGCCCTCCACGGCGGCCGGATCTTCGATGGGATCAGCTCGATCGATGCGCTGCGTGTCGTGTGGC
>DATEZX010000262.1:0-7588 GCA_035255225.1 Candidatus Limnocylindrales bacterium | reverse complement strand
CCGCGCCGAGATCGTGAGCGGGGTCCGGCACGGCCGAACGCTCGGCTCGCCGATCCTCCTTCGGATCGCGAATCGGGACGCCGCCAACTGGGGCCGGGTCATGCAGGTCGAGCCCCTCGACGCGGCGGACGCCGCCGAGCTCGCCGAGGCGGCGGCCGCCGGGGATCGGCGAGCCACCCCCGTCACGCGGGTCCGGCCCGGCCACGCGGACCTGGCCGGCGCGGTGAAGTACGGCTTCGACGACGTCCGGAACGTCCTCGAGCGGGCCTCGGCGCGTGAGACAGCCGCGCGCGTGGCCGCCGGCGGGGTGGCACGGGCCTTCCTGCGGGCGCTCGGGATCGACGTCACGTCGTTCACGGCGGAGGTCGGCGGGGTTGCCGTCGACCCGGCGCGCGCCACCCGTTCGCGCGAGGAGGCCGAAGCGTCGCCGCTCCGCTGCCCCGACCCCGACGCGGAGGCGCGGATGGTCGCCCGTATCGACGAGGCGCGGTCGAAGGGCGACACCGTGGGCGGGGTGTTCGAGGTCGTCGCGACCGGCGTGCCGATCGGGCTCGGCTCGTACGTCCAGTGGGACCGCCGCCTCGACGGCGCGCTCGCCGCGGCCGTCATGAGCATCAACATCGTCAAGGGCGTCGAGATCGGGCTGGGTTTCGAGCAGACGCGCCGCCTCGGCTCGGAGGTCCACGACGTCATCGAGGGCCGCACGGAGGCCGGGCGGTGGATCCACCGCTCGAACAACGCCGGTGGGCTGACCGGCGGGATCTCGAATGGCGAGCCGATCGTCGTCCGCGGCGCCGTGAAGCCGATCTCGACCCTGGCCCGGCCGCTGCCCTCGGCCGACCTCGTGACCGGCGAGCCTGTCGGGGCGGCCCATTACGAGCGGAGCGACATCTCGGTGGTCCCGGCGGCCGGCATCGTCGGCGAGGCGATGGTCATGCTGACGCTCGCCCGCTTCGTCCTTGAGACGACCGGCGGCGACTCGATGGCCGAGGTCGCCGAGGCGATGGAACGGCTCCGCGGCCGGGCCGCCGGCCCAGCGACCGGCGGCGACGACGCGACGGGTGACGATGGACCACTCGGCGGCGCCCCTCGGCCCGCGGGCGGCGAGGTCGGCTCCGGCGGGGACGACTGAGCTCGCCATGGACGTCGTCCTCGTGGGTCTCTCGGGAAGCGGCAAGTCCGAGATCGGCCGACGGCTCGCCGCGAGGCACGGCGCCACGCTCGTCGACACCGACGCCGAGGTCGAGCGCGCCGCCGGCCGCTCGATCCCGGAGATCTTCGGAGCCGAGGGCGAGGCGTCATTCCGCGCCCGCGACCGGGCCGTCATCGCGGCCCTGGGCCCGCCGGACAGCAAGCCGACCATCGGGCGGGTCATTGCCACCGGCGGCGGCACGATCGTCGATCCTCGCAGCCGCTGGGTGCTGTATCGCGGCCGCCGCCCGGTCTGGCTCGACGCTTCCGGCGAGACCCTCGAGCGACACCTCGGGGCGTCGGCGGCCGACCGGCCGCTGCTGGCCGGCGGCGAGGTCGCCGCGCGTCTCGAGCAGCTCCGCGCGGCGCGCCTGCCGTTCTACGCCGCGGCCGAGCGGGTCGACGCCGACGCCGAGCCGGACGTGGTCGTGGCACGGGTCGAGGCCGCCCTCGGAGCCGCCACCACCGGCACGACGCTCCTCCGGCTGGGAGGGTCCGGCGGCCGGGCCGTCCTCGGCGAGGGGATCGCGGCAACCGCGATCGATGCCGAGCTGCGGTCGCTCGAGGCCCGGCGGGCGATCCTGGTCTCCGAACCCAGGGCGTGGCTGGCCGTCGGCGCGAGCATCGCAGCCGGGCTGCGTGACCGCGGTTGGCCGGTCGTTCGGATCGAGCTGCCGGCCGGCGAGGACGCCAAGCGCCTGGCGGTCGTCGAGACGACCGCCGACCACCTCGCCCGCGTCCGCCTCGAACGCGACGAGCCGGTCGTCGCGATCGGCGGTGGGGCGCTCACCGACACCGCCGGATTCGTCGCCGCAACGTTCGCCCGCGGCGTGCCGTGGATCGCGGTCCCGACGTCCCTCGTCGGCCAGATCGACGCCGCGATCGGCGGCAAGACCGCCGTCGACCTGCCTGGCGGCAAGAACCTCGTCGGCGCCTTCCACCGGCCGATCGCGATCGTCATCGACGTGGCGTCGCTCGCCTCACTGCCGGAGCGCGAGCGGCGAGCCGCCCTCGGCGAAGCGGTGAAGACCGGCCTGCTCGGCGACGAGCGACTGATGGAGCTTCTCGAGGCCGACGGACCGGCCATCGCCTCCGGGGACCCCGGGGCGGCGGACGGCGGCGCCGTCGCCGAGCTCGTCGAGCGCTGCGCCCGCTACAAGCTGGACGTCGTGGCCCGCGACCCGGAGGAGCGCGGGGAGCGGGTCGCGCTCAACCTCGGCCACTCGCTGGGCCACGCCATCGAGGCAGCCGCCGGCTTCAGCGAGGTCCACCACGGCGAGGCCGTCGCCTACGGCCTCCGGGCTGCCTGCCGGATCGGCCTCGCCCGCCGGACCCTGAGCCCGGGTCGCGCCGAGCGGGCCGAGCGTCTCCTCGACGCCCTCGCCCTCGGCATGTCGTCCCTGCCCTATCCACCAGATACGGTCCTCGGTCTCCTCGACGCCGACAAGAAGCGCCGCGACGGGCGCCTGCGATGGGTCCTCCCGACCGATGACGGCTGGACGGTCGACGACGAGGTGCCCGACGAGCTGGTCGCCGAGGTGGCACAGTCCGTCCTTGCCGGGCGGTCGACGTCCACCGGGACCGGCGCTGCCGCGGGAGCCGCCCGATGACCCGAGTGCTCGTCCTCCAGGGCCCGAATCTCAACCTCCTCGGCACGCGGGAGCCCGAGATCTACGGCCACCAGACGCTCCACGAATTGCAGGTCGAGATCCAGCACTGGGCCGTGGCCCTTGGCCTCGAGGTCGTGCACTTCCAGTCGAATCACGAGGGCGCGCTCATCGACCGGATCCACGAGCACGACTTCGATGCCGCGATCGTCAACGCCGGCGGGCTGACCCACACCTCGGTGGCCCTGCGCGACGCGCTGCTGGCCGTCAACCGGCCATTCGTCGAGGTCCACCTCACCGATCCGACCAAGCGCGAGGCCTTCCGCAAGGTCAACTTCCTGGCGGACGTGGCGATCGATCGGATCTACGGCAAGGGTCCCGAGGGATACCGGCTGGCGCTCGCGGTCATCGCCCAGCGGTTCGGGACCGGCCGGGCGGGCGGGCGATGAGCCAGCGGTCGATCCGCCGGTGAACCTCCACCGGAGTCGCCGGTGAGCTCTCGCCGAGCCCCCGGCCGCGCGTCCGACAGCGCCGAGCTTCGCCGGTTGCGCGAGGCGATCGACATCCTCGACCGGCGGATCGTCGGCCTGCTCAACGAGCGCGCCGAGCTCACGCGTTCGGTCGGCGCCGAGAAGGCTCGCCTTCGGCGGCCGATCCGCGACGGCGGCCGGGAGCGGGAAGTCCTGTTGCGGGTGTCGATCGCGAACGAGGGCCCGACGCCGCAGGCCGATCTCGTGGCGCTGTATCGGCGGGTCATCGCGATCGCCCGGGCGCTCGAGGCCCGGGAGCGGGAGCGACTCCTTCACGACGAGCCCGAGCCGTCCGACGGCGGCGAGCCGCCGGTCGCCTAGGACGGCCAGCGGCTCCGGATCGAACGTTCGGCTACGCCGCCGCCGCGACCCACTTCCGAGGATCGCCGGCCTCGAGGTCGGTGATCCCAGCCTTGTAGAGGGCACCGAGGACGAGCAGGCGGCGGAACGCCGCGAAGGTCAGGACGTGGGCGATGAGCCCGCCGTACGTGAACACCTCGGGCGGATCGCAGTGGGCGTCGATGAAGGTCTCGTCGAGACGACGCTCGTCGACGACTCGCCGGACCTCGGCCAGGAATGCCGGGCCGGCCTGGCCGAGCCGAGCCCGGATCGAGGCCAGCGGCTCGCCCTGCTCGACGGCCATGTCGTACGGCCGGTCGTTGATGACGTTGTTCCACATGTCCATCTGGCCCACCAGCCGTGACAGCAGCGAACGCATCGTCGGCTGGTCGTCGATGCCCTCGACCGACATCTCGATCGGGGTGTCGAGGGCCGCCGGGTCAACCCGGTCGGCCCGGTCGACGAGCTCGCCGAGCAGCCAGACGTGGTGCTCGACCATGCGAACGAGCAGGTTCATGTCGGATACCTCGCTGCGGGCCGGCAGGCGCAGGCCGCCGGGAGGGTGGAAGTGGACGTCGTTCGGGCTGGGGATGCGGAGCTGCCGGGGAGCGGCCCGCCACTCGGACGGGGCGCAGCCGTAGGCCCGCCGGAACGCCCGGGTGAAGGCCTCGTTGGAGGCGTAGCCCGCCTCGAGCGCGACGTCGAGGATGCCGGCGTCACGACCGAGGAGCCGGTAGGCGGAGCGCTCGAGGAGGATCCGGCGCCGGAACCTGCCCGGTGGCTCGCCCGCGGTGGCGCTGATGAGCCGGTCGAAGTGGAAGCGCGACAGGAACGCCCGGCTCGCGAAGTCGGTCGCGCGCAGCTCGCCGGCGTCGTCGTCGAGCGCCGACGCGAGGACGTCGACGAAGCCGAGGAACGTGTCGGTCGAGGTCTGCATGGCCCGATGGTCGGGCGTCGGGACGCTCCTGTCTTGATCGTGCTTGCGCAAGGTCCTGCAGTCGCGTCATCGCCGCGCGGGCCAGCGGTGACGACTGGCCGCGGCGTCAGGGCGTCGAGCGGTCCTGCATCTCCCAGGCGTGATCGAGGGCGTGCCACGCGATCCGCTGCGCGGCGTACCGGACCGTCCATCTTCGGCCGGCCAGCGGCTCGCCGTCGCTCGGCGCTCGGAGGACGTCCAGCATCGCGGACCGCATCGCGGCGAGCGCGGCGGCGTCATCCGGGCCCGGGTTCGGCACCCGGACGCCGAGCTCCCTGGCGTAGTACCAGTCGGCCTCGCTGACGTGGGCCAGCATCTTGGTCTTGTCGCGGCCGCCTCCGCGAGGGCCCTTGCGGAGTGCCTCCGGCGCGACGGCGGCCACCGCCGCGAGCTCGGCCCAGGCGGCCTCGACGAGCCGCGCCAGCCGCTCGCCGTCGGCGGCCGACGTCGGCCGCCGGTCGGCGTCGCCGATCCGGCTCGGAACGCCGAAATCGGTACCGCTGCCACCGGGTCCGTGCTCGAGGGCTTCGAGTCGTACTGAGCTCGCGTCGAACGGCTCGCCGGCCCGGCGGGCGATCGGCTCGTAGCGGGTTGCGTAGGCCGCGAGCGCCTCGAGCGCGGGGCCTTCGCCCTTGCCGGATCGCGACCAGCCCGGCCAGTCGACGGCGGTCGCGAACGTTCGCTTCTCGCCCGCCTCGAGCGCGACCCCGATGCGGTCGCGGGACGAGCCGTGGGGGGAACCGCTCACGCGGCGAGGGTAGCGCCTGCCGCCTCGCGAAGCGATCGAACCAGGTTGGCAAGGGCCTCGACGTCACGACCGTCGGGCCCGAGGGCGTCCACCAGGGCCGACGCGACGATGACCCCGTCGGCGCCGGCCCCCGCGATGGCCCGGACGTGGGCCGGCCGGCTCACCCCGAACCCGACGGCGACGGGAATGGGCGAGACCGCCTTGACCTCCCGGACGAGTCGCCCGACGGAACGCGGGAGCGATGTCCGGGCGCCGGTCACCCCGACCAGCGAGACGCAGTACAGGAAGCCGCTCGACCGGCTCGCGATCATGGCCCGCCGGGCCGGTGGCGTCGTCGGGGCCACGAGGTAGACGACGGCGAGCCCCGCGGCGGTCGCGGCCGCCTCGAACGGCGCGCCCTCGTCGGGGGTCAGGTCGGCCACGATGATGCCGGCCGCGCCGGCGTCGGCGAGGCGCCGGGCGACGACGCCTCCGTCGCCGCCGCGGAGGACCTGGTTGGCGTAGGCCATCGGGACGAGCGGGAGCCCGGGACGAGCGGCTGCCACCCGCCGGACGAGCTCCACGGACCGGTCGAACGTCGCGCCGGCGCGGAGGGCGAGCTGCGAGGCGCGCTGGAGGGTCGCGCCGTCGGCCAGGGGGTCGCTGTAGGGCAACCCGATCTCGAGGAGGTCGGCGCCCGCGTCGGCGCAGGCCAGCGCCGCCCGGACGCTCACCTCGGCGTCGGGATAGCCGGCCACGACGTACGGGATGAGCGCCGCTCGGCGCGAGCGCCGAGCGGCCGCGAACGCTGCGCCGATCCGTCGCCCACCCACCGTCTCGGCGGTTCGCGACGGCGTGGCCGCGGGGCCCTGCGTCGACGTGGCGCCGGCGGCGGTCACCGGTGCGCCTCGCGCCACCGCCCGAACCCCGCGAGGTCCTTGTCGCCGCGGCCCGAGAAGCCGAGGAGGACCACCGCATGAGCCGCGAACGGGCGCCCCGCGCCGGCGGCACCGGCGAGGAGCCGTGGCAGGACGGCGATCGCGTGGGCCGTCTCGAGGGCCGGCAGGATGCCCTCCGTCTCGGTCGTGAGCGCCATCGCCTCGAAGGCCTCGTCGTCGGTCGCGGCGGCGAGCTCGATCCGGCCCGCGCCGGCGAGCGCCGCGATCTGCGGCCCGATTCCGGGGTAGTCGAGCCCGGCCGACGCGGAGTGGGCCTCGACCACCTGGCCGTCGGCGTCCTGGAGCATCATCGAGCGGGAGCCGTGGAGGATCCCGAGCGATCCTCCCGCCAGGGCAGCCGCGTGCCGTCCGCTCTCGATGCCGTCGCCTGCCGCCTCCGCGACTGCGAGCCGGACGGAGGGCTCGCCGATGAACCGGCTGAGGAGCCCGATCGCGTTGGAGCCGCCGCCGACGCAGGCGAGCGCGAGATCCGGCAGGCGGCCCTCCGCCGCCTGGAGCTGGACCGCCGCCTCGTCGCCGATCCGACGCTGGAGGTCGCGGGCGATCGTCGGGTAGGGGTGCGGGCCCATCGCCGAGCCGAGGACATAGTGCGTCGTGGCGACATTCGTCACCCAGTCGCGCATCGCCTCGTTGACGGCGTCCTTGAGGGTCGCGCTGCCGCTCGTGACCGGCCGGACCTCGGCGCCGAGGGCCTGCATCCGCAGGACGTTGGGCGCCTGGCGCTCGATGTCCTCGGCGCCCATGTACACGACACACGGCAGGCCGAGGAGCGCGCAGGCGGTGGCGGTCGCGACGCCGTGCTGCCCGGCGCCGGTCTCGGCGATGACGCGCGACTTGCCGAGCCGGCGGGTCAGCAGGGCCTGGCCGAGGGCGTTGTTGATCTTGTGAGCGCCAGTGTGGGCGAGGTCCTCGCGCTTCAGGTACAGCCGAAGCGACGCCGGGACCCGAGCCGCCGGGCGTCCGATCTCCGCGGCACGCGACCGGAGGGCGGCGCCGAGCCGGTCGGCCCGCGAGAGCGGCGTCGGGCGCCCGGCGAACGTGGCAAGGCGCTCGCGCAGCTCCGCCCAGAAGCGCGGCTCGTCTCGGAGCGCGGTCCAGGCCGCGGCGAGCTCCTCGAGCGCGGCGACGAGCGTCTCCGGGACATAGCGCCCACCCAGCTCGCGTCCGAGGCCCCAGCGGCCGGCTGGATCGGCCTCTTCGAGCTCCGGCGCGACGAGGCTCGGCCGGACCGCGAGATTCGGACGGTCGTCGCGCGCCGC
>DATEZX010000261.1:0-2834 GCA_035255225.1 Candidatus Limnocylindrales bacterium | reverse complement strand
CCGCCCGCGGCGGGCGGCACCGTGGTGTCGGGTCTCGGGGCGGAGGTGGCGACAGCGCGCGCGACAGGGGCGATCGTCGGCGACGGCCTCGCCGACGGGGCTGCTGACGCCGTCGACACGGCCTCGTTGCTGCGTGCGCTGCCAGATGGGCTCGTCGAGTCCGTGCTGCTGCAGGCCGCCAGCGCCAGCGTCAGTGTCGCCAAATAGGCAGCGGCGACGCGGGCTCCTGCCGGATGCCATAGCTGAGGCGGGATCATGGTTGGACTCCTCGTTCGCGGCGAGTCGGCGAGTCGGCCGGGGACGGGGACGCGGTGCGCTGTGGCCTAGGGCCTCGGCTGCGTCCGGACTGGCAGCGACCTCATGGGCGCCCCGGGTCGTACAACTCGGCGGAGGCCAGGGCCTCGTGGGGCGGTTGGCTGTAGGCGCCTCCCTTGCCGCCCGCGATGAGGACGGTCCCATCAGGCAGCACCGTGGCTGTGAAGCTCTCGCGCACCGCGGCCATGTCCGTGGTGCCGGTCCACGTTCCGGTGGCCGGGTCGAACAGCTCGGCCGAGGCGAGAATGGTGTCGCCAGTCGGGCTGCCCTCGATGGCGCCACCCGCGACGAGCACCTGGCCACCTGACAGCAGCGTGGCCGTCTGCCAGAAGCGAGGGCTCGCCATAGCCTCGGAGGTCGTCCAAGTCCCCGTGGCCGAGTCATAGAGCTCGGCCGAACTCAGGAACATGGGCCCGCCGCCCGCGTGCATGCCGCCTGCCACGAGAACCTTACCGCTGGCAAGCACAGTCGCCGTGTGGCCGTAGCGGGGCGTGATCATGCTGCCGGTGGCGGCCCAGGTCCCGGTGGCTGGGTCGTACAGCTGCGCGGAGGCCAATGCTCCACTGTCACCGCCGCCCGCGACGAGCACCTCGCCATTCGGCAGCAGCGTCGCCGTGTGGTCCATCCGGTCCTCGCTCATGCTGCCCGTGGCCGTCCACGTCCCGGTGGCTGGGTCGTAGACCTCGGCCGAGGCAAGGCCAACGATCGTCTCAGTCGGAGCGCCGCGCCCGCCTGCCACGAGCACCTTGCCGTTCGGTAGCAGCGTCGCCGTGTGACCTTGCAGACGGTCCTCGATCATGCTGCCGGTGGCGGTCCAGGACCGAGTGATCGGGTCGTACAGCTCGGCCGTTCGTTCGGCCTGCAGTGAGGGACCCTGACTGTTTCCGCCCACCACAAGGACCCGGCCATCGAGCAGGAGCGTGGCTGTCTGCTGCATCCGCGGCGTCGTCATGCTCCCGACGGCGGTCCACGACGCCGGCCTGGCCGCGCTCGAGGAAGGGCTCGGGCTGCCCCCGACCGCGTTGTGGTTCGGTCTCGTAACGTACAGCCCGGCCCCGACCGCGAGCACGCCGACCGCGGCTGCCACGGCGAGGCGAGCCAGCATGGGTCGCGTCCAGAGTCGCGGCGCCAGGCGCACGGGTCGCCGAGCGGCAGCGATCGCGGCGCGCGCGACCCGGGCCGGATCGAAGCTGGCCGCACCCTCGTCGGCGTCGGATCGAAGGGCCAGGGCGAGGCGGCGCTCGAACTCGTCGAAGTCAGTCATCCTGAAGCTCTCCACGAAGCCGCACGAGCAGGCGCGACAGGCGACCGCGTGCTCCCGATGACGACATCCCGAGGGCACGACCGATCTCGTCGGAGCGGAGCTCCGCGACGTAGCGCAGGGCGATGAGGGCTCGATCGGTCGGATCCAGCGCTGCGAGGACGCGGTGGAGATCGGCGCTGGCGATCCGGCGGGCGAGGGGATCCGGCCGACGGTCCGGCATGCCGTCGAGCCCGAACTCGCCGACCGAGATGTCGACGACGCTGCCGCGGCGCGATCGCATGGTCCGGCGGGCCTCGTTCGCGGCGACCGCGACGAGCCAGCCGCGAATCTGGCTCGGATCTCTCACGTCGCCGATCCGACGCCAAGCGATGGCCCACGCGGCCTGGACCGAATCCTCCGCGAGGGAGGCGCTCCGGCAGATCACATACGCGACTCGCAGCAGATCACGGTGATGACGCACCACGAGCTCGGTGAAGGCCGACTCGTCGCCCATCGCGGCCGCCTGCGCGAGCTCGCCGCCCTGGATCGCCATCGTCTCCGCCATGCCACAGAGAGCCGGCCTGAGCCCGGATTGATTCATCCGGCAGCGGGCCAGCCCGGCGAAGGCGTGTCAAGTGCGCGTCGGCCCTCTGTGTGCTGGCTGCTCGCGGCGACGCCGGCGAGCAGCTAGCGGCCGGCGCGACCCCGGAGGTCCGCCAGCACCTCGCGAGCGGCGTTCTGGCCTGGGCCGCCGGTGACGCCCCCGCCAGGGTGGGCGCCGGAGCCGCACAGGTACAGCCGCTCCAGCGCGATCCGGTAGCGAGCGTGGCCGAGCAGCGGTCGCCAGAGCGCCCACTGGTCGAGGCCGGCCTCGGCGTGCATCGGATGGCCGCCCGTCAGCCCGAAGCGCGCCTCGAGGTCGGGCGGCGTGAGGACCTGGCGGTGGCTGACGAGCTTCCCGATCCCGGGCGCAACCGACTCGAGCACCCCGAGCACGGCGTCCCCGAGCGCCTCGCGCTGGTCGTCCCACGACCCGATCGCCGCGTCGAGCTGATACGGCGCGTACTGGGCGATCACGCTCATGACCTGCGCCCCGGCTCGGGCGCCGTCGACGAGCGACGGGTCGACGAGCGACGGGATCGTGGCCTCGAGGATCGGCTCCGGGCTCCAGCGACCGTACTTCGACGGGTCGAAGGCCCGCTCCATCGAGTCGATGCCCGGTGCCACGAGGATCCGGCCGCGGAGGACCCGCTGGTCCTCGGCAGCCGGGAACTTC
>DATEZX010000260.1:0-10402 GCA_035255225.1 Candidatus Limnocylindrales bacterium | reverse complement strand
GGCAGTGGAGCCTGCTCATCGAGCTGCCGGCAACGGCCACCGACGACGAGGTCGAGGCCGCGATCGACGACGGGCGGCGACGACATCCGGAGGCCGCACTCGACAGGCTCCGCGAGGTGTGGTTCGAGGAGGGCGAAGTCGTGGAAGCCCTCCACGTCGGGCCATACGCGACCGAGCCAGAAACGATCGCCCGGATGACCGCGGTCGCCGAGGCGGCCGGACGGACGCCGATGGGTCCCCATCACGAGATCTACCTTGGCGATCCGCGGCGCGCCGCGCCGGAGCGGCTCCGGACGGTCCTCCGCCAGCCGGTCTGTCCGGACCAGGCGCAGACTTCGAAGGCGCAGCCTCGCGAGGACCGGCCTCAGTAGACCCGCGGGCTAGACGAGTGGCCGCACCTCGAGCACGAATCGCTCGACCGACCGCGCGAGTCCTTCGGGGTCCGACTCGGGAAACGCCACCGCGAGATGGGTCACCCCGACCCCGGCGAACTTGCGGATCTCGCCCGCGACCTGCTCGGGTGAGCCGTGCATCGCGTAGTAGCCCGCTGGTTCGGGACCGCCGAGCTCCACCCGGACCCGGCCACTGAGCCGCGGCATCCCCCGCCCGGCCTCCTCCGCCGCGGAGCGGATGACCGGCACGCGCTCGGCGAAGCTCTCAGGGCTCGTCGCCGAGGCGTGGTAGGCATCGGCGATCCGCCCGACCCGCCTGAGCGCCTTCTCGTTCCGCCCGCCGATCCAGATCGGCAGCCCGGCGCCCTGGCGGGGCAGGGGGCCGAACACGAAGTCCTCGATGCGGTGGAAGCGGCCCTCGAACGGCTCGCTCGAGCCGGACCACAGATGGCGAAGCAGGGCGACCGTCTCCTCGAGGTAGGCGCCCCGGAGGTGGAACCGCCCGGCCATGCCGACGTTCCCGAACTCGGCCGCGTTCCAGCCCGCCCCCAGCCCGACGATGAGCCTGCCCCCGGACAGGTCGTCGAGCGTCGCAAGCTCCTTGGCGAGGAGCACCGCGTTGCGCATCGGGGCGATGACGACGCTCGCTCCGACCCGGACGCGCCGGAAGCGGCCGGCCAGCCAGGCGAGCGTCGTCAGGATCTCGTAGATCCGCCCGTAGTCGTCCGCGGCGGACCGGGGGACGAGGAGGTGGTCGGTGCCCCAGACATCGCCGAAGCCGTGGCGCTCGGCCAGCTCGCCGGCCGCCTCCAGGCCCTCGCGAGTCGAGCCGTCGCCCATCGCCGGGAGCACGAGCCCGTAGTCCATGGCCGGGATGGTAGGGCTGCCGGGCGGAGTGGAGGCAGAGGCGCACGCGACGCGGAGCCCCAGGCGGGCAGGCACGAGACGTAACCCTAACCTTTACGAGAACGTGAAGGTTGGCTACACTTCGTGATGTGAGTCTGACCACGACACGCCGGCCCGAAGCCGGCGCCGCCGGCGCCGCGACAGGTGCATCCGCGGACCGCCTCCTCCGCATCCAGGAGGCAAGCGAAGAGGTCGGCCTGACCCCGCGCTCGATCCGCTACTACGAGGAGCGTGGCCTGCTGGAGCCCGCTGCCCGCTCCGAGGGCGCGTATCGCCTCTATGACGCCGACGACATCGAGCGCCTGCGCTTCATCAAGGGCCTCCGCGACGATGCCGGCTTCAGCCTCAACGACATCGGCCAGCTCCTCGAGGACGAGACCGCCCGGGCGCGGATCGGCGCCCGGTATCGGCAGACCGCCGATCTTGGTGAGCGGCGGTCGCTCCTCCTAGACGGCATCGCCCGAATCGATCGCCAGGTCGAGACGCTGCGCTCGAAGATCGACCGCCTGCAGTCGATGGTCGACGCCGCGACCGCCCGACGACAGCATCTCGAAGGCCACCTCGACGAGCTCGACGGGAAGGCCGCCGCTGCCCCGGACCCCGATGCCGGCCGCGGGTCGAAGCTGGCCAGCCGATGACCCTGAGCCTCCCGAGCGTCCGGGCGATCCGCGCCTTCCAGGGCTGGCGCGCCCTCCGCCACCGCAACTACCGCCTGTTCTTCGGCGGCCAGCTCATCTCGCTCGTCGGCACGTGGATGCAATCCGTGGCCCAGAGCTGGCTCGTCCTCCAGCTCACCGGCGAGGCGTGGGTCCTCGGGCTCGTCGCGGCCGCGCAGTTCACCCCGGTGCTCATCCTCGGCCTGTTCGGGGGCCTCGTGGCCGACGCCGCGCCAAAGCGCCGAACGCTCGTCGCGACACAGACCGGCGCCATGCTGCTGGCCTTTGCGCTGTGGCTGCTCGTCGCGAGCGGGACCGTCCAGGTCTGGCACGTCGTTCTGCTGGCCCTCGGCCTCGGCGTCGTCAACGCGATCGACATGCCGACCCGCCAGGCGTTCTCCGTCGAGATGGTCGGCCGGCGGGACATCGGCAATGCCGTGGCCCTGAACTCCGCGATGTTCAACGGCGCCCGGATCATCGGACCGGCCGTCGGCGGGCTCGCCATCGGGGCCTTCGGGGTGGCGACGGCATTCCTCCTCAACGGCGTGAGCTTCCTGGCCGTCATCGGCGGCCTGCTGCTCATGCGCGAAGAGCAGCTCCATTCGCCGCCACGGATCGCTCGTCCGTCGACCCTCGGGGCCGTGTTCGAGCATCTCGGCGAGGGCCTGCGCTACGTGCGGCGGACGCACGTCGTCCTGCTCGCGACCGTGGTCATCGGGCTGGTCTCGACCTTCGGCATGAACTTCACCGTCCTCGTGCCGCCGCTCGCGGTCGAGGTGCTCCACGTGGACGCGGCCGGCTATGGCTTCCTCATGGCCGCGATGGGCGTCGGCTCGCTCGTCGCCGCCCTCGCCATCGCCTTCTCGGGCCGGACGGGACCGCGGGTCATCGGCGCCGGCGCGCTGGTGCTGGGGCTGTCCGAGCTCGTCCTCGGCACGTCGCACTCGTTCGGCCTGTCGATCATCGCCATGTTCGTCGGCGGCGTCGGCGCCATCGCGATGGCCGCGACCGCCAACACCGTGATCCAACTGACCGTCCCGGACCAGCTGCGCGGCCGAGTCATGAGCGTGTACACGACCGTCTTCGCCGGATCCACGCCGTTCGGCGGCCTCTCGATGGGCGGCCTTGCGTCGGGCTTCGGGGCGGCGTTCGCGATGGTCGTCGGTGGTGCGATCAGCGTCGTCATCGGCCTCGGCGGCCTCGTCTGGATCAACCGGATCCGGCAGCGACCTTCGCCGACGGTGACGCGGGCAACGATCGAGGGCGCCGAGACGGCGTCGATCACGGTCAGCCGAGCGGGCCGCTAGCGCGACAGGCCGCAATGGCATCCGAGCGGGGAGGCATCCGGGCTGTCGCCCGTACCATCGCGGGGTGCCGAACCGCCTCGCCGGTGAGACGAGCCCGTACCTCCTCCAGCACGCCAACAATCCCGTCGACTGGTGGCCCTGGGGTCCCGACGCGCTGACCCGCGCCAGGCTCCTCGACCGGCCGATCTTCCTGTCGATCGGCTACGCGGCCTGCCACTGGTGCCACGTCATGGAACGGGAGTCGTTCGAGGACGAGGCCACGGCGCGCTTCCTCAACGACCAGTTCATCCCGATCAAGGTCGACCGCGAGGAGCGCCCGGACCTCGACCAGGTGTACATGGCCGCGGTCCAGGCGATGACCGGCGGCGGCGGCTGGCCGATGTCGGTGTTCCTGACCCCGGACGGCCGGCCGTTCTACGGCGGCACCTACTTCCCGGACGAGCCACGCCATGGCCAGCCGAGCTTTCGGGGGGTGCTCGAGACGATCGCAACCGCCTGGCGGACACAGCGAGCCGAGCTCGAGGATGCCGCCACCCGGATCGCGACCGGGCTGGCCGAGGGCGCGCGGCTGCCCGCGATCCAGCCGCCGGCCCGGCCCGATCTCCTGGACGCCGCGGTGACGCTGATCGTCCGATCCTTCGACCACGGCACCGGCGGCTGGGGCGGCGCGCCGAAGTTCCCGCAGCCGATGACGATCGAGTTCCTGCTCCGGCGCGTGGCGGCCACCGGCGACGCTGCCGCCCTCGCTGTCGTGCGGCGGGCGCTCGACCGGATGGCCGACGGCGGAATCCACGACCAGCTCGGCGGGGGCTTCCATCGCTACGCGACCGATGCCCGGTGGCTGGTGCCGCACTTCGAGCAGATGCTGTACGACAACGCCCAGCTGGCGCGGACCTACCTCCACGCCTGGTCGCTGACCGGCGACGCGCGCTACCGCGACGTCGCGACCGGGGCGCTCGACTTCCTGATCCGCGACCTCCGCCGGCCCGACGGCGCGTTCGCGGCGAGCCTCGACGCGGACACCGAGGGGATGGAGGGCGGGACCTTCACGTGGCGCGCCTCGGACGTCCGTGAAGCCCTGGGTGACGACGCCAGCCTGTTCTCGACCGCCTATGGCGTGACCGACGAGGGCAACTGGGAGGGCGTCTCGATCCTGTCGCGGGCCCGCCCACCGGGCGAGCTCGCCAAGCTCTACGGGATCGGCGAGAGCCAGGTCGCGCAGCGCCTGGCCGGCGCCCGGGCGCGCCTGCTCGAGGTGCGGGCCGCGCGGCCGCAACCGGCCCGTGACGACAAGGCCCTCGCCGCATGGAACGGGCTGGCGATCGGCGCCCTGGCGGATGCCGTCCGGCTGCTCGGCGCGAGCGAGCGGGCCGAGGACCGGGACGCCGCGTCGCGATATCGCGTCGCCGGGACGACCGCAGCGGCGGCGATCCTCGCCGGGCTGCTCGGACCCGACGGCCGGCTCGGTCGCTCGTGGAAGGACGGCCGCTCGAGCGGAGCCGGCGTCCTCGAGGACTACGCGTGCCTCGCCGAGGGGCTCCTGGCCCTGTACGAGGCGACCTTCGACGAGCGGTGGTTCACGGCCGCGCGATCGCTCGCCGACACGATCCCGCTGCGGTTCGCCGATCCGGCGGGCGGCTTCTTCGACACCGCCGACGACCACGAGCGCCTCGTCGCGCGACCGAAGGACGTCCAGGACAACGCCACGCCGTCGGGCAACGGGACGGCCACCTTCGTACTGCTGCGCCTGGCCGCGTTGACCGGCGAGGGCCGCTACCGAAGCGCGGCGGAGCGAGCGATCTCGACGATCACCCCGTTCGCGGTGCGCTACCCGACGGCGTTCGCGATGTGGCTCCAGGCCATCGATCTCGCGCTCGCCGACGTGGCGGAGGTCGCGGTCGTGGGAGATCCCTCCGATGCCGCCACCGAGTTGCTGCTGAGCGTCGCGGGTGGCGCGTATGCGCCGGCTCGCGTCCTCGCCTGTGGACGCGGCGACGGCTCGACGAGCGCCGTGCCGCTGCTCCACGATCGGCCGATGCTCGGTCAACGCCCGACGGCCTACGTGTGCCGCGGGTTCGCCTGCCAGGCTCCGGTCACCGATCCGGACGCGCTGCGCGAGCAGCTCGCCGAGCACGCCGCCGCCGTGTAGGGCCCGGAGCGGAGGAGCTGTGGGCATCGTCATCCGCGAGGCGCGCCCCGAGGAGTACGCGGCCATCGGTGAGTTGACGATGATCGCCTACCGTGGGACCGGCGAGATCGTCGAGGGCTACGCGGACGAGCTCCTCGACGTCGCGGGCCGCGCGCGGGAGGTTCCGGTGCTCGCCGCCATCGACGAGGCGACCGGAGACCTCCTCGGCACCGCGACCTACGTGCCGGGTCCGGGTCCGTATCACGAGGGTGACTTCGGCGCGGCCGCCTCGATGCGGATGCTCGCCGTTGCGCCGGAGGCCCAGGGCCGGGGCATCGGGCGGGCCCTCGTCGAGGTCTGCATCGAGCGGGCGCGCGCCGCGGGCCGGCCGGGCCTCGCCCTGTACACCCGGCCGGTCATGACGGCCGCCCAGCGGCTCTACGAGTCGCTCGGCTTCCGCCGTGTGCCGGGCCTCGACTGGCAGTTCGAGCCTGGCGAGTGGCTGTGGGCCTACCGGCTCGACCTGTGATCGGCCGTGGCCTGATCGCCGCTCGGCGGGTAGCCGCCGCTTGGCGCGTGGCCGCGGCCCGGCGCGTGATCGCCGAACGGTCGTGATCGCTCGTCCGTCGCCCGTCCCGCCTCGCCTGGCGGCGACGCTCGTCCTGCTTCGGCCGATTCGGGCCGGTCTCGAGGTCCTGCTCACCCGCCGTCCGGCGTCGATGCGCTTCAGCGCGAACCTGTTCGTGTTCCCGGGTGGCGGCCTCGACCCGGGCGAGGATTTCGCCGCGGCCGCCGTGCGCGAGACGCTCGAGGAGACCGGCATCAGCGTCGACCCGACGGCGCTCGTGGCGCTCAGCCGCTGGGTCACGCCTCCGAGCCTGCCGATCCGGTATGACACGCGGTTCTTCGGGGTCGTCGTGACGCCGCGCACGGACGTCCTCCTGCCCTCGACCGAGGTCGTCGAGTGGCGCTGGCTCCGCCCGACCGATGCCCTCGAGGCGATGGCCGCCGCGAGGCTGGCCATGTGGCAGCCCACGATCGTGACCCTCCAGCAGCTCGAGCCCGTCACCGACGACCGCGCGCTGCGGATCGCGTTCGCTCCGGCGACGACCGGGGTTGCCGCCGAGCTCGCGGCTGCGGGGCCGGGCAGCCGACCGGGTGTCCACCAGACGCGGGCGGGGCCGGGTGGCCGGGCCTTCTCGCACGTCTGGGCCGGAGGCGTCGAGGGTCGGGCCGGCGCGACCGTCGTCGTCGGCGAGCGCCGCTGGGTCATCATCGACCCGGGCGACCCGACCGGGGAGACGACCGATCAGATCCTCCAGGCCGCAGACGCGGCCGGCGCCGAGCTGGCCGGGGTCGTCGTCACGAGCCTGGAGCCGGAACGGCACGCCGGCGTCGAGATGCTCGCCTCGGGCCTCGGGCTGCCCGTCGGCGGCCCACCGGGGTCCTCCGGCCTCGTCCCGTACGCGGTCACCGAGCTGTCCGACGGCGACGCGGTCCCGTTCGGCGACGCACCGCTCCGGGTGCACCTGGCGCGCGCCGCCGTCACCACCCCGGCGCGCTGGGCAGAGCGTGCCGGAGCGATCCGGCTGTCGCGAGTTGATCGCCGCGGGCCGCGGGAGTCGACGCGGTCTTCGAGAGCCTGACGTAGGGTTGGGCCGTGAGCCGGGACGCGGAGGACCTGAATCGCCGCCTGCTCCGCGCCCGTGACGCCATGGATCGCTCCTACGCGGAGCCGCTCGACGTCCGGGCGGTCGCGACCGTTGCCCACGTGTCCCAGGCCCACTTCAGCCGCTGCTTCCGATCGGTCTTCGGCGAGACACCGCATCGCTACCTGCAGCGCCGGCGCGTCGAGCGTTCGATGTTCCTGCTGCGCGAGACCGATCGGAGTGTCACCGAGATCTGCTTCGACGTCGGCTTCACGAGTCTCGGGACGTTCAGCCGAACCTTCCGGGCGATCGTCGGTCAGACGCCGTCGGACTACCGCGCCACCCACCCGCCGATCGAGGCCCCGCACTGCTTCCAGATGGCCCAGACCCGGCCACGGCTCCCGGCGGGCGCCCAGCCGCGATCGAGCAGTTTCGGAGAAGCGCGAACGGCCGGGGCTGCCTAGCCTGACCTCACGCGAGCCACGATGAGCGCAGGAGACCCGACATGATCACGCACCTGAACGTCGCCTCGATCTACGTCCTCGACAAGGACGCGGCCCTCGACTTCTACGTCAACAAGCTCGGGCTCGAGAAGGGCAACGACGTCCGGCAGGGCAGCTATCGCTGGCTGACCGTCCGGGTTCCCGGTGAGCGGGGTACGGAGATCTCGCTCGAGGAGCCAGGCTCGCCCCTCCACGACGAGGCCACGGCCGCCCAGCTGCGCGAGCTCATCACCAGGGGCGCGTTGAGCGGCCTGGTCTTCGTGGCCGACGACGTGCGCGGCCTGTACGAGGACCTGAAGGCTCGTGGCGTGACCGACTTCACGCAGGAGCCGACCGACCATTTCTACGGCACCGACATGGGACTCCGGGACCCCTTCGGCAACGCCATCCGGATCCTCCAGCAGGGCAGGGTCCGACAGCCGGCAACGGCCTGAGTCCGCCGACGTCCCTCCACCCTGTACGAAAGCGAGGTCCTCATGGCCGCAACGAAGACCACCGGGAAGGCCCCGTCCGACGGGCGAGGCGGGGGCGTCTGGAGCGCCGAAGAGAAGGCCGCGATGCGGGAGAGCGCCCAGGAGCGCAAGCGCTCGACCAAGATGACGCCCGAGGAAGAGCGCGCCCAGGGCCTGGCCGACATCCAGGCCAAGATCGACGCGATGCCTGACCACGACCGGGCGCTGGCGACGCGAGTCCATCAGCTCGTCCTGTCCGCCGCGCCGGACCTCATGCCGAAGACGTACTACGGCATGCCGGCGTACGCCAGGGACGGCAAGAACGTCTGCTTCTTCCAGCCCGCCTCGAAGTTCAAGGTCCGATACTCGACCCTCGGCTTCGAGCAGGGCGCCCGGCTCGACGACGGCTCGATGTGGCCGATCGCCTACGCACTCCTCGACCTGACCCCGGCCGACGAGAAGCGGATCACGGAGCTGGTGAAGAGAGCGGCCGGCTGATCCGAGCAGGTGGTCCGATCGGGCCCGCCCTCGTCAGGTGCCGGTCGCGGGGGTGTCGGTCGGCGCGAGCCCTCGTCCTACGCGACCTGTGCCCGACGGCCCACGGCGGCGGCGATCCCGATCGAGAGCACGAGGTAGATCGTCGTGACGACGAGCGGCAACACGATGGCGGCATCGAGACCCGAGTTGCCCGCCGCGCTGACGAGGCTCGAGGCGGCGGTCATCGGTGCGAGGCGCAGGAGCTCGACCGGGATGCTCGTCATGGCCGCGAACTGCTCGATGAAGACGAGGCCCATGACCGTCGCCACTCCGGCAACGGCGCTGCGTGAGACGAAGCTGACTCCGAAGCCGAGCCCGACCAGCATCAGGACGGCCCAGCCCCCGGACGCGATCAATACCGGGAGCGCGGCCAGGTTCGCGAGACTGAACGGGTCGCCCGCGGGCACGCCGCCGAGGGACGAGGCCACCAGGATCACCCCGACTCCCAGCCCGTACACGGCGAGCCAGGCGACGAGCGTCAGCAGCGCGATCGCCACGAACAGGCCGGTGACGTACCCGACGCGTGACTCACCCCGCGCGAGGGCGGTCCGGAACGTGCTCCAGGACCACTCGGAGGCGACGACGGCTCCGGCGTAGGCCGCGCCAACGATGCCCGAGAACATCAGCAGCATCGAAGCGAGGACGGTGTAGGCGCCGGGGAATGCCAGCATCGGCTCGACGCCGGCGCGGGCCTCCTGGGTCGTCCCGGCTGACATCCCGATCGACAGGTAGATGAGGGCGATCAACGCCGCGAGGACCAGCGGCGCGCGGCGGGTCGCGGGCCGCCGAACGAGCTTGAGCAGAGATGCCCTCAAGAGGCGCATCACGGGGCCTCCGTCAGCGACAGGAACAAGGTCTCGAGATCGCTCCCGACCTCGAGACCCGAGACGTCGACGCCCGCTCCAACGAGCACGCGGTTCAACTCCGCCGCTCGGGCTGGCGCAGCGGCAACTGAGAGCCAACCCGGACCGTGGCCGTCGGCGTGGACGTCCGCCGCAGCGTGCGCCAGGAGCTCTGCGGCCCGCGGCACGTCGTCGGGCGCAACGTGGAGATGGATCTCACTCGACTCGCCGAGGAGTCGGTCGAGCCTGCCGGCCCGCACGAGCCGGCCGTGCGCGATGATCGCGACCTCGTCGGCCATCTGCTGGATCTCCGGCAGGATGTGCGAGGACACGAACACGGTCTTGCCCGCATCGGCGAGGGTCTTCAGGAGGGTGCGCATCTCGACGATCCCGGCCGGGTCCAGCCCGTTCGCGGGCTCGTCGAGCAGAAGCAGCGTCGGATCGTTGAGGAGCGCAGCAGCGATGCCGAGTCGCTGCTTCATGCCCAGCGAATAGGTCTCGTAGCGGTCCCGGGCACGCTCATCGAGGTCGACGAGCTCGAGGACCTCGTCCACGCGGCCCGGCCTCGGAGCGGCCCCGAACCCGGCCAGGACGCCGAGGTTGTCGCGCCCGGAGAGGTACGGGTAGAAGGCCGGGGACTCGATGAGCGCGCCGACGCCGAACAGCGGCCGTCGATCGAGCCACCGGAGCGGCTGCCCGAACAGCTCGACGCGCCCGGCATCGGCCCTGATGAGCCCGGTCAGGATGCGCATCGTCGTCGTCTTCCCGGCACCGTTCGGCCCGAGGAACCCGTAGACGACGCCCTGGCGGACCTCCAGGTCGAGGCCATCGAGGGCCCGGATGGGACCGTACGTCTTGACCAACCCGGCGACTCGGATGGCCAGCTCGCCGCCCGCGTGGCCGGTGTCCCCGTCGTGGGATTGGGCGTCCAGGGCCTCACTGGACACCGCAGAGGAGGCGATCACCTTCCTGCCTCCGATCTGCCGGTCCTCGCTGATGCCGCTCAGAGCCTCCACATCCGCGAGGGCGC
>DATEZX010000259.1:0-2465 GCA_035255225.1 Candidatus Limnocylindrales bacterium | reverse complement strand
GTCCTCCGCGGCACGAGGCTCGGGGGAGCGTCGGGGCTCGCCAACGTGGCCGCCTCCGCCGGGAGCACCGGCGCGGGCCGCGCCACCGCCATCGACGGCGGCTCGCGCATCTCCGCGGAATCCATCGTGTCCGCGGCGGATTCGCTGCCGATCACCGAGATCCTCCGCGGCGTCCTGCCGCAGGAGGCGGAGTTCCTGCGCCTGCTGCTGCTCGTGCCGGAGCTGCAGCTCCGGATCGTCGACTCGATCGGCCCGGACCAGCTTCCGAGCACCGTGGCGCGGGAGCTGTTCCGTGCCGTCGTCCAGGCCCGCGAGCCCGACGACCAGGGCATCCACCCACCGTTCAGCCTCACCGCGCTGGTGCAGGCACTCGACCCGGAGACCGCCTCGCTCGCGCAGGCGGTCATCGCGCGTCGCGAGCCGAACCCGCGTGCCCTGTCCGACGCCGACCTCGCCTACGAGGTGGAGCGCCTGACCATCGACCTCGAGGAGCGCTCGCTGGACGAGCGCGCCGACTACATCGCCTCGGCACTCGCCGAGGCGGAACAGGCGGCCGATCGCGCCTCGATCGACCAGCTCCTGCGCGAGAGCCAGGCGATGAACGAGCAGCGCAAGTCGCTCCACCGTCGCCGCGACCAGACCCATCTCCTCACCAGCACCCGGAGGTAGTCCGCCATGCCGATCGATCCCCTTGACCAGCAGCTCGTCGAAGCCGTCCTGACCCGTCCCCGCCGGGCCAAGGCCGACCTCGAGGAGGCCAAGCTCGCCGGCCTCCGGCCGTCCCGTGCCGCCCTCGACGACGTCGACGAGGACGAGGACGAGGACGAGGACGAGCCCGACGTGTCGCTGGTCGTCGACGACGACGACGACGCGACGATCGAGGTCATCGGCGACGACGCGGAGGCGCGCGCCTCGAAGCTGCCGGTCGACGCGCCGGCCAAGCTCGATGCGGAGGAGCTCGAGGAGCCCACCGCGGCCGAGCTCGAGGCGCTCTCGGCCGACATGATCGGGATCGACGACCCGGTCCGGATGTACCTGAAGGAGATCGGCAAGGTCGCCCTGCTGACGGCCGAGGAGGAGGTCGTCCTGGCGAAGGCGATCGAGCTCGGCGAGCAGCTCGTCGACGAGCCGTGGAAGGGCCTTGTCTCGCTCCACGAGTGGACCACCCACAACACCGAGGCGAAGACTCGCAACCTGAAGCAGCAGCACCGGCTGCCCCTCGGCGACGAGGCGCACCGGCTGGTCCGCGACGGCGTGTCCGCCGTCGAGGCCGCGGACCTGCTCGTGGCCCCGCCGGACTTCCACCTCACGCGGGCCGGCAAGGACGCGCAGTCGGAGGGCACGAAGGAGCTCCTGAAGGAGGGGCGCCGGCTGGTCCACGCCTATGCCGAGGCCATCGAGGCGGACGCCGGCAACGGCAAGTCCGCGGAGCGCCACGCCCCGGAGGCGTTCCTGACCCTGCTCGACTGGGCGTACTTCGCCGTGCACAACGGCGACCTCGACTCGCGCGACAACATCGGGCTCCGCGCCATCTACGACTGGACGCGCGAGGCCGTGGCCTTCCCGGCGCTCGAGCGCCTGGTGATGAGCGGGCGCGAGGCCGACCTGCTCAAGCTCATGGGCCACGACCCGGACGTGCCCAAGAACACGAAGCTCGCGCATCGCAAGGGCGAGCTCGTGCGCATCGGGCGCGACGCGCGCGAGCAGCTGACCTCGGCCAACCTTCGGCTGGTCGTGTCGATCGCGAAGAAGTACATCGGCCGCGGCATGTCGTTCCTGGACCTCATCCAGGAGGGCAACATCGGCCTGATCCGCGCGGTCGAGAAGTTCGACTTCGAGAAGGGCTTCAAGTTCTCGACCTACGCCACGTGGTGGATCCGCCAGGCGATCACCCGCGCCATCGCGGACCAGGCCCGGACGATCCGGATCCCGGTCCACATGGTCGAGACGATCAACCGGCTCATCCGCGTGTCCCGCCAGCTCCTCCAGGAGCTCGGCCGCGAGCCAACGGTCGAGGAGATCGCCGAGGCGATGTCCAAGGGGCAGGAGGTCCAGGTCACGCCCGAGAAGGTCCGCGAGATCATCAAGGTCTCCCAGGAGCCGGTCTCGCTCGAGACGCCGATCGGCGAGGAGGAGGACTCCCACCTCGGCGACTTCATCGAGGACCGGGGGGCGCTCGCCCCGGCCGAGGCAGCCTCGCACCAGCTGCTCAAGGAGCAGGTCGAGAGCGTGCTGGACTCGCTGACCGGCCGCGAGCGGCGGGTGCTCCAGCTCCGCTTCGGCCTCGAGGACGGGCGCGCCCGGACCCTCGAGGAGGTCGGCAAGGAGTTCAACGTCACCCGCGAGCGGATCCGTCAGATCGAGGCGAAGGCGCTGCGCAAGCTCCGCCACCCGAGCCGCAGCCGCAAGCTCAAGGCGTTCCTCGAGGGGAGCCGGATCTAGACACCCGGGTCGCCGCCCAAGGC
>DATEZX010000258.1:0-6327 GCA_035255225.1 Candidatus Limnocylindrales bacterium | reverse complement strand
GACCACCCTCCAGTGAACGGGCCCGACGCCGACGGCGCGCCTTGTCGCACTCGACGCGATGCCGCGCGAGCCAGAACCCTATCGTGTCCATACGATGGCAGCCGAGCCACTGGATCACGATCGACTGGCGCCTCGAGGCGGCCCAGCGTCCGAGGTCGCCGTCGGGCGGCGGCTGATGGTCCACGAGGCCGAGGTCCAGCGGACCGCGGGCCGGGAGCTGCGCGACCTCGGCGACGGCTGGCTGCTCCACGACCCGGCCGATGCCGAGCCGTTCTGGAATCGGATCGTCGCACCGCGCTGGCCCGACGAGCCCGGCGCCTTCGAGCGTCGCCTGGACGAGATCGTGACCCTGTTCGCGACCCTGGACCGGGTGCCGCACGTCCGGCCGCTGCCGCTGGGCAACGAGCCGCCCGACCTCGCCGATCGGCTGCTCCGGAACGGCTTCGAACGCCAGGGCGAGGATCTCCGGATGGTCCTCCGGGACCCTGGCCCGTGCCGCGAGCTCGCGGGCCGGGCGGGGGCCTGGGCGGCGCCCTGGAGCCGGCTCCGGATCACCCGCCACCCGGGCGGGGCATCCGGGCCACCGCGACTCTGGGCCTCCGACGCGTCCCTCGTCCTGGCCGAGGCGTTCGAGGTCGACCCCTATCGCCGGGCCGCCCTCGAGTCGGATCTCCTCGCCTGCACGCAGCGGCCCGAATGCTCCGTCCTCCTGCTGTTCGACGCCGATGAGCCAGTCGCGACCGCTCGGCGAACGACGGTCGGCGACGGGACGTACCTGTCGTCGATCGGGACCCGGCCCGGCTGGCGCGGCCGCGGCCACGGGGCCCTCGTGACGGCGCTCGTCGTGTGCGACGCGATCGGCGTCTCGGGCGACCCGGGCCCGGCCTTCGTCCACCTCGCGGTCGACGTCCGGAACCCGGTGGCCCGGCGACTCTACGAGCGCCTTGGCTTCGAGGTCGTCGGGGCGCCCGTGCCGGACCTCATCAGCCGGTGACCTTCCCGGCCCTCCGGCTCCGCCGGACCGGCGGCCTGCTCGACCTGCCATGGGAGCTGCCGCTGGCCGAGTGGCCCGCCGAGCTCGGCTTCCGCGACCTGCCCGTCGGTCCGTCGCGACACCTCGTCCGCTTCCTCGTCCGCGACGGCTCGCTGCTCGCCCTCAAGGACGAGCCGATCGAGGTCGCCGAGCGCGAATACGAGGTCCTCGCCCACCTCGAGCGCGCGCGCCTGCCTGCGGTCATCCCCGTCGGCGTCGCCCGCCAGCCCGCGGCCGACGCCGCGATCCTCGTGACCGAGTACCTCGCCCATTCGCTCCAGCTGCGCCGCCTGCTGGCGAGGTTTCCGCTCGGACCCGGCGCCTATCGGGGCCGGCTCCTCGACGCCATGGCATGGCTCCTCGTCGAGCTCCACCGCGGCGGGGTGTACTGGGGCGACTGCTCGCTGGCGAACACCCTCTTCCGCCGGGACGGGGATCGAATCCAGGCGTTCCTCGTCGACGCCGAGACGAGCGAGGTCCATCCGTCGCTGTCCGACGGTCAGCGCGCCTACGACCTCGAGGTCCTCGTCGAGAACGTCGCCTACGGCCTGGCCGACATCGCGATGCTCCAGGGGCGGCCGGAGGACCTCGATGCCGCGATCACCGACGCCGAGAGCGTCCGCGACCGCTACACCGCGATCTGGCACGAGCTGCACCTCGAGCCGGTGCTGCCGGCCGGCGATCGGCACGCCATCCGGGCCCAGCTGCGACGCCTCAACGACCTCGGCTTCGCGGTCGACGAGATCGAGATCGTCCCGGCAACCGCCGAACTGGGCACCGCCGTCGAGGGCGGGGAGACGCGAGTCCGGCTGCGCGCGACGACGACGAACCGCTCGTTCCACGCGCACCAGCTCGAGCGCCTCACCGGGATCCGGGCCCTCGAGGGCCAGGCCCGCCTGCTGCTGAACGACCTGCGCGAGTACGCCGCCTGGCTCGAGCTCCGAACGGGCCGGCACCTCGGCGAGGTCGAGGCCGCCGGCGAGTGGCGGCGCGACGTCCTCGAGCCGAGCCTGGCGCGCCTCCGACCGGTCATCGGCGCCCGCGATGCGATCCAGGCCTACTGCGACGTCCTCGAGCACAAGTGGCTGCTGTCCGAGCGGGCCGGCCGTGACGTCGGGCTCGAGGCCGCGATCGCCGCCTACCTTGCCGAGGGTGCGCCCGCGCCCGAGCCGGCCGGCCTGCCCGACGCCGCGGGGCTACCCGACGCCGCCGGCACACCCGCTCCCGGGTCGTTACCAGGCGCCGCGGTGGACGATGTCCTCGAGTGAGCGCCGGCCGCCGGCCTTCGGCGCGCGGGTGAGATCCTCCGGCCGCGACGGGTAGCCGAACGACAGGAGGAACTCGCACAGCCGATCGGCCGGATAGCCGAGGAGGCGCCGCGCCAGGTCGTGGTCATAGACCGTCGCCGGGCAGCTGCCGATCCCGAGCCCCCAGGCCACGAGCATCATGTTCTCGGCCGCCAGGCCGAGGTCCCACATGATCGACAGTGGCGCCTGCGCGCGACGCGGCTCGGGCACGACCAGGGCGACCGCGGCCGCCGCGCCGGCGAGATGGCCGGCGTTCGGCCCGACTCCGGCCAGCTCCCGCAGACGCTCGCGGTCCTCGACGACGACGAAGTCCCAGCGCTGGAGGTTCTTCGAGCTCCCGGCGTGCCGTCCGGCGTCGACGATCCGCTCGAGGTGGGCCGGCTCGAGCGGCCGGTCCTCGAAGTGCCGGACCATCCGCTTCGACTTCACGGCCTGCCAGACGTCCATGGGTCAGCTCCGGATCGGACTGCTCGTCGCTTGCTCGCCGGCGACCGGTCCGATGCCTGGCTCTGGCCTCGTCGCGGTCGAGCGTCGGCTCGCCGTCGTGCGCCGGAGGATCGCCCGGCCGAGGGTTCGGAAGCCACCGGGTTCATCCTCGATGGCCGAGAACCCGGTGAGCGGGTCAGGCAGGCGAACGGCCGGCACGGCTCGGGCCGCCGCCGCGGCGGCCTCGGGCTCGAGCGGACCGTGGAGCGACTCCGCCAGGAAGCGGGCGACCTCGGCCCGGTACCGCGGGTCCTCGTAGAGCCACGAGTGGCGCCCGCCACGCATGACGAGCAGGCGGGCGTGCGACGGTCGCAGGGTTGGGTCACCGGTCGCTGCGCCCGCCAGCCGGGCCGCCTGCCGCGCGCGCCGGGCCGCCTGCCGCGCGCGCCGGGCCGCGCGTGCGAGCCGGAGGACGTTCCCGGGCGGCACGACGTCGTCGGCCGTGCCGTGAACGAGCAGCAGCGGTCCGAGGTACGTGCCCGCGGCACGGGTCGCGGAGACCGCCCCCACGCTGTGACCTCGAGGCCGGAGGAAGACCCGCGTCGTGAGCCACGCCAGCGGGTAGGCGATCGGATCCGGCAGCGGAAGGCGCGCGAGCCGGAACGTGTGCCGGGTCAGGCGATACGGTCCCGCCGGAGCGGACACGGCCACGACCGCGGCGATCCGTGGCTCTGCCACCGCCGCGAGCAGGGCCCCGACCCCACCGAGCGAGTGCCCGAGCACGGCCACGGCGCTGACGTCCGGCCTCGCGAGCGCCGTCCGAACGGCTGCCAGGGTGTCGCTGCCGAACTCGGCGGCGGTGAGGGGCAGGCTCTCGACGACGTTCGCGCCGTGGCCCCGGACGTCGAAGGTCAGGACGTGGAAGCCGGCCGCATGGAGAACCTGGGCGTTCGGGAGCGTCCGGTCGCGGGCCGACTCCCAACCATGGACCAGGACGACCGCCGGGCCGGGCGTCCCGCCGTGCGCCGGGATCCACCACGCCGCGAGCGGGCCGCCGTCGGACTCGACGACGAGGTCCTCGAACGCGAGGCCCAGATCGCCCGGGTCGTGGACGGGCCGACGAGCCCGCGGGATTCCCGCCCTCGCGCGGTAGGCCAGCGCGAAGCGCCAGGCCGCCGCGATCGGCGCGGCGACGAGGGCCGCGGCCAATCCGGCTCGACGAGAGGGCCGTCTCGTCACCGGCGCTGGTTCCTCATCTGCGCAATGGCAGCCGACCCGCGTCGACCTGTCAACCGTGCCCCGCTTGACTCGCCGAGCCGCCGTTCCTAGAGTCTCGCGGCACAGCGCGAATACGGGCCGAGATCGGGAGCAGTACTCCCCGCGGGTCGATCCAGAGAGCCGGCGGCTGGTGGAAGCCGGTGCGACTGCGAGGACGAATGGACCCGGGAGCCATCGAACCGACCGGCGCGGTCCTCGACGGACTCGCACCGTAGGCTTCGACGCAGGGCGCCAGCGATATCACGGCAGCACCGATCGGCATCGGGGAACCCCCGGCGCCCGTCGGCACACCAAGGGCGGCGGCGCAGAGCCGTCGAACACGGGTGGTACCGCGGAAGGACCGGCCTTTCGTCCCGGCAGGACGAAGGCCGGTTACGCATCTTCGGCCCCGGAACGAGGCCGGGATCCAGGAGGACGCCGCGATGGCACTCGCACCCGCCCCAGGCGATCGCACGAAGTTCATCCTCGACGAGGACCACATCCCCCGCGCCTGGTACAACATCACCGCCGACCTGCCGGTCGCCCCCCACCCGGTCCTGCATCCGGGAACCGGCCAGCCGATCGGCCCGGCGGACCTGGCCCCACTGTTCCCGATGGCCCTCATCGGCCAGGAAGTCTCGACCGAGCGCGAGATCGAAATCCCGGCTCCGGTCCGGGATGCCTACCGCCTGTATCGGCCGAGCCCGCTCTTCCGGGCCCGCAGGCTGGAGAAGGTCCTCGATACGCCGGCGCGCATCTACTACAAGTACGAGGGCGTCAGCCCGGCGGGCAGCCACAAGCCCAACACGGCACTGGCGCAGGCCTTCTTCAACAAGCAGGAGGGTGTCAAGCGGCTGGCCACCGAGACGGGCGCCGGCCAGTGGGGCTCGGCCCTCGCCTTCGCCGGGGCCTACTTCGGCCTCGAGGTGAAGGTCTACATGGTCCGGGCGAGCTACGACCAGAAGCCGTACCGCCGGAACCTCATGGAGGTGTACGGGGCGGAGGTGGTCGCCAGCCCGAGCGACACGACGACGTACGGTCGGCGCGTCCTCGCCGCGACGCCCGACAGCCCCGGTTCGCTCGGCATCGCGATCAGCGAGGCCGTCGAGGACGCCGCCTCGCGCGAGGACACCAAGTACAGCCTCGGGTCGGTCCTCAACCACGTCCTGCTCCACCAGACGGTGATCGGCCAGGAGGCCATCGAGCAGATGGAGCTGGCGGGCGATGAGCCCGACATCGTCATCGGCTGCACCGGCGGCGGATCGAACTTCGCCGGCCTGGTGTTCCCGTTCCTCGGGCGGGGCTTCCGCGGCGGTCCGAAGCCGCGGGTCATCGCGGTCGAGCCTGAGGCGGCCCCATCCCTGACCCGAGGCGTCTACCGCTACGACTTCGGCGACACGGCCCAGCTGACCCCGCTGGTCAAGATGCACACCCTGGGCCACGACTTCGTCCCGGAGCCGATCCACGCCGGCGGCCTGCGGTACCACGGCATGTCGCCGCTCGTGTCGCTCCTCAAGGAGCACGGGCTCATCGAGGCCCGTGCCGTCCATCAGCGTGCGACGTTCGATGCGGGCGTGCGGTTCGCCCGGGCCGAGGGCATCCTCCCGGCTCCCGAGCCGACGCACGCGATCAAGGTCGCGATCGACGAGGCGGTCAGGGCTCGCGAGGCCGGCGCGGCCACGACGATCCTGTTCAACCTCTGTGGCCACGGCCACTTCGACCTCTCGGCGTACGAGCGGTACCTCGCGGGCGTGCTCGAGGACTATGAGTACCCGGCCGAGAAGGTCGCCGAGGCGCTCGAGGCCCTGCAGGGACTGCCCGTCGCGTAGCACCGACCACGACGGCCAGCCAGCGGCCCCTCGGAACCGGATCGTCCGAGGGGCCGCCTCGTGGCGTCTGCCGCCGGCCGGAACGCCCGGCATAGACTTCGAACCGTGCCGAAGCGCGATCCCCACGACGTCCTGGGTGTGCCTCGCGACGCCTCGCCGGCGACGATCAAGGCCGCCTGGCGCCGGCTGGCGCGTGAGCATCATCCCGACCTCGCCACGGAAGGGCCGGCGGCGGCCCAGGCGGCGACGCGGCGGATGGCCGAGATCAACCGTGCCTACGAGCAGCTTCGCGCCGCCGGCGACAGAGCGGCAACGGCGCCGACGAACGGCCGCCGCGCGGCGTGGCCGCCGCGCGAGAAGCCGACGCGGCCGGTCACCGGGCGGGTCGACACGTCGGCGACGTTCCGGCCCCGCAACGCGACGACCGGGCCGCGGGTCGCCCGCTCCGGCCCGCCGCCACTCCGCGTCGACCGGC
>DATEZX010000257.1:0-2652 GCA_035255225.1 Candidatus Limnocylindrales bacterium | reverse complement strand
TCGGTTCGACGTCCGTCATGGCGCAGCGCGCCCCGAGCCCCGACCCCGAGCCCCTCGATCGTGAGGGCGCCTACGAGCTGCTCCGGCGAGGCGAGGCGCTGAGTCGGAGCCGCCACCACGCCCAGGCCGCGATCGTCCTCGAGCGGGCGGCGCGCGTCGAGCCCGGCAAGGGCTCGATCCTCGAGCCGCTCGGCCGGGCCTACCATCACAGCGGCCAGTTCGAACGAGCCCGCGAGACGTTCGAGGCCCTCCTCGAGGTCGACCCGTCGGCCCACTGGGCGCATTTCGCGCTGGCCGAGAGCCTGCGCAAGCTCGGCCGGGTCAGCGAGGCTCGGACCCACGTCCGCCTGGCGTGCGCCCTCAGCCCATCGTCGGAGCTGTACCGCCGCGCGCTCGCCCGGCTCGATGGGCCGGCCGCGCCGGCCTCCCCGGAGGCCGACTAGCCCGGGTTGTCGTCCGCGGTCGAGTGGAGGCGGGCCACCCGCAGCAGCCCGACGATCGACTTCGCGTCGGCGATCTCGCCCCGATCGGCCATCGCCACCGCCTCGGCGAACGGCACTGCCTCGAGCTCCAGGCGCTCGTCCTCGTCAGGCCCCAGGCGGCCCTCGTGCGCGGGCGACAGGTCGGTCGCGAGGTAGAGGTGCATCAGCTCCGACGTGAAGCCGGGCGCGGTGTAGAAGGCGCCGAGGTAGCGCCAGCTCGCGGCGCGGTAGCCGGTCTCCTCCTCGAGCTCGCGGGCCGCCGCTCCGGCGTGGTCCTCGACGCGCCCGTCGGCGTGGCGGTCGAGGGTGCCGGCGGGGATCTCGAGGAGCGCCCGGCCGATCGCGTGGCGCCACTGCCGGACCATCAGGACGCGGTGCTCGGCATCGAGCGCGACCATCGCGACGCCACCGGGGTGGCCGGCGATGTCACGCGTCGAACGGCTGCCGTCCGGCAGCTCGACCGTGTCGACCCTGAACTCCAGGACCCGGCTCCGCCGGAGGACCTCCGAGGAGACGAGGCGCTCGCGCAGCTGCGAGTCTCGATCCTCGGTCATCCCGGCAGTGCCACGATCGCGAGGTCGGCCAGCGCGCGGAGGTCAGGGACGACGAGGTCGGGGGTCGCGGTGGCGGGCGGTGTCGCGCCGGCCCCGGCCCGGCCGGCGCGGCGATTGACCCAGGCGGTCGCCAGCCCGAGCCGCTTCGCCGGCACGTGGTCGTGGTACAGGCTCTGGGCGACGTGGAGGATCCGGCTGGTGGGCAGGCCGAGGCGCTCGAACATGAGCTCGAAGCCGCGGGGGTTGGGCTTGTACCGCCGGGCCTGCTGGGCCGTCACGACCTCGTCGAAGCGCACGCCGAGGCGTCGCTCCGAGGCCGCGAACAGGTCGTCGTCGCAGTTCGTGATGACGCCGAGCCGGAAGCGGGCCGTCAGGTCGGCGAGCGCCAGCGGCGAGTCGGGGAAGGCCGGCCACTCCGCGACCGACCCGCCAAAGGCCTCGACCGCCGCTTCGCCGGGGGCGTGGCCCAGCTCGTCACCGATCGCGCGCACGGTTCGGCGTAGGACCTCGCGATAGCGGACGTAGGGTCCCGCCTCGATCGCGGCCTCGTGCCGGGCGAAGGCCTCCAGCAGCGCCTCGTCGCCCGGGATCGACCCGCCACCCGGGATCGGCTCGCTAGCCGGGACCGACTCGCTGCCGGCGAGTCCGGCGTCGTCGCCCGCCAGCCCGGCGCTGCCGAGGGCGGCATGGAGGGCATCGAGGATTCCCCGCTCCCAGTCGATCAGCGTGCCGTAGCAGTCGAACGTCAGGGCGTCGAAGCGGGCGAGGTCGACTCCGGGCACGGCGGCGATGATGCCATGCCCGGCGATCCCAGCCGGGGAGACCTCAGCTGGCCGGGCAGGGTGCGGGCGTCGGGGCCGGGGTCTTGAGCGGCGTCGGCTTGGCCGACGGGTTCGGGCTTGGCGTCGGCTTCGGGCTCGGGGCCGGGCTGACCACGAACACGTTCTGGACGACCTTCTGCATCCTCGCGACGACCGCCGCGGTCAGGTACTCAGGGTACGTGGGCGGCGTGAACAGGACGTTCTTGATGTTGCGGAAGTCCAGGGTCGTCGCGAACTGGGCCAGGCTCCCGGCGTCGTCCGGCGTGAATGTCGTCTTCAGGTTGTTGCTCGCGATCTGGAGCAGGTTGGGCAGGTTCGTCAGGACCGACAGTGGGCTCAGCTGCTGGGCGAGGGCCTCGAGGACCATCTGCTGGCGATCCATCCGCTGGTAGTCCGACGACTGGTGGCGCGATCGCGCGAAGGCGAGGGTCAGGTGGCCGGCGAAGTGCTGGCAGCCGGCGCGGATGTTGAGCACGATGTCGCCGCTGCCATCCTCGAGCGGGTACTTGGCGTCGTGGATCGGGTAGGGCACGTTGATCCACACCCCGCCGAGTGCGTCCACGACGTTGACGAAGCCGTTGAGGTTGATGACGACCGCACCGTCGAGCGGCACGCCCAGCAGCTGCTGGATCGCCCCGGTGATCGCCCGGAATCCGGCATCCGGCGCGCCCGGGAACTGCTTGGGATGGCCGTCGGCGTAGACCCACAGGGCGTTGAGCAGGTTCGGGTACGGGAAGATGCCGCGTGGGAAGGCCTTTGCGTCCTCCGGTGCGAGCGGCACGTTGTAGAGGTTCC
>DATEZX010000256.1:0-11733 GCA_035255225.1 Candidatus Limnocylindrales bacterium | reverse complement strand
GTTCGGCCGTGACTGCGCCTGCGCGGCGTCATACGCGGAGATCTGCTGCGACGCGCCGAAGCTGGCCCCACCGTTGGTCGAGGACCGGAGCCAGACATTCCAGCCGTTGAGGTGGTCGATCGGGCTGCCGTTCCGGTCATCCATCCAGGCCACCGAGACGCTCCCGGCGGCCCCGGCGGTGACCTCGGGGAAGAGCGCGTAGCAGGCGGAGGCCGCGCAGCCCGAGGCGGTCTTGTCGTCGGCCCGGACCTGGCCGCTCCACGTGGCGCCGGCGTCGGATGAGCGGGCCAGCCAGAGGATCGGGGGGCTGCCCCGGACGGTCGAGACCTGGCCATCCTGGTAGAGGAGGTAGAGCGTGCCGGCCGGGTCGATCGCCAGGTCGCTCTGGGCTCCGAAGTAGGCGAAGCCGCATGACTGGAACGGGCAATTGGGTCCCTGGGCGCCGTACGCGACGACCGCGAAGGTCGTGCTCAACGTCCCGGCCGTCGTGCGCGAGACCCGGTACGTGACCGCGGGCACGCCGGTGCAGTTGCTTGATTGGCAGTCGGCCCAGGCCACGTAGACGTTGCCGGCGGCATCCGCCACGGCCGACTCCGCGAACGCGACCCGGTCGGCGCTCAGGACCATCGCCTGGCTCCAGGTCGCCCCGCCGTTCGACGACATCGTGAGGTAGTGGTAGCTCGCCTGGGAGTAGGCGAGGTACAGGCTCGAGCCGGCCACGACGAGCTTCTCGTGGTCGCAGTTCTTGCAGTCCTTGGCGTTCGCCTTCGTCGCGGTCGGGAACGTCGCGCCGTGATCGGTCGACTTCGCGACGACGACATCGGTGTGGCCGCCATTGATGCCATAGCCGAGGTACGAGACATACACGGCGCCGCTCGCGTCGACGGCGACGACGGGATCGGCCTGGCGGGTGTAGGTCACGCCGCCGATCGGCGCCGTGAAGACGGGCGTCGGCGGCCCGAACGTGCGCCCGCCATCGCTCGAGACCTGGATGTCGATCGAGTTCGGCGCTCCCGAGGCCGGGTCACACGCCGTCGCGCCCGCGTAGTGGGTGATGACGACGTAGACGTAGGAGCCCTGGTGGGCGAGCTCCGGCTCCCAGTCGTCGCCACCACAGAAGCCGAGCCGCACTGGGCCCGCGGGCGGCGTCGGACGGGCTGCCGGTGCAGCGGCTGCCCCGGCCGGGAAGGTCACGAGCGCGACGAGCGCGACCGCGAGGAACGGGGCGAAGGGGATGCGGCGCGACCCTGCCACGGCGGGCACCTCCGAGGACCACGGGTACGATCGGCGAACTCTAGCGCGTCGCCGATCGACGTCGGGCTCCCGGGAGGCGTCGCGGTGCTGCCGCGCACCGCCTCCGGGTGACCGGCGACGGCGCAGCCGGACCGACCGAGCGCAGTCTTCCCGGCGGCGCCGGTCCCTGGACCGGCTGGCTACACGGCCTCGGCCAGCGCCTCGGTGAACTGGGAGTTGTACAGCTCGGCGTAGAAGCCGCCGCGGGCCAGCAGCGACTCGTGGTCGCCCTGCTCGACGATCGCGCCGCGGTTCATGACCAGGATCGTGTCGGCGTCGCGGATCGTCGACAGGCGATGGGCGATGACGAAGGCGGTCCGGCCGTGCATGAGCCGGTCGAGGGCCCGGCGGATGAGCAGCTCGGTCCGGGTGTCGACCGACGAGGTCGCCTCGTCGAGGATGAGGATCGCCGGGTCGGCGAGGAACGCCCGGGCGATCGTCAGGAGCTGCTTCTCGCCGGCCGACAGGTTCGTCGCGTCGTCGTCGATGACCGTGTCGTAGCCCTCGGGCAGGGTCCGGACGAAGTGGTCGACGTGGGCGGCCTCGGCTGCCCGGATGATCTCGGCCTCGGACGCGCCGTCGCAGCCATAGGCGATGTTCTCGCGGATCGTGCCGTGGAACAGCCAGGTGTCCTGGAGGACCATCCCGAAGGTCCGCCGCAGGTCGTCGCGGGTCATGTCCCGGGTGTCGACGCCGTCGATCGTGATCCGCCCACCGTCGAGCTCGTAGAACCGCATGAGCAGGTTGACGAGCGTCGTCTTGCCCGCGCCGGTCGGGCCGACGATCGCGATCGTATGACCGGCATCGGCAACGAGCGACAGGTCGTCGATGAGCGGCTTGTCGGGCTCATACCGGAATGAGATGTCCTCGAACGCGACCGCGCCGCGGGTCGATGGCAGCCGGATCGGCTCGACCGGGTCGGCGACCTCCTCCGGCTCGTCGAGCAACTCGAAGACCCGCTCGGCCGACGCGATCGCGCTCTGGAGGACGTTGGCGATCGAGGCCGTCTGGACGATCGGGAAGGTGAACTGGCGCGAGTACTGGATGAAGGCGATGACGTCGCCGAGGCTCATCTGGCCCGTCGCCACCCGAACTCCGCCGATGACCGCGATCGCGACGTAGTTGAGGTTGGAGATGAAGTTCATCGCCGGCTGGATGATCCCGGAGATGAACTGGGCCCGATAGCTCGCCTCGTAGAGCTTGCCGTTCTCGCGGTCGAAGACGTCGATCGCCTCCTGCTGGCGGCCGAACAGCTTGACGACCGAGTGCCCCGTGTGCATCTCCTCGACGTGGCCGTTGAGGCTGCCGGTCGAGGCCCACTGGGCCACGAACTGCTTCTGCGAGCGGCTGGCGATGAGGATCGTGATGACGATCGAGGCCGGGACGGCGAGGATCGAGATGACCGCCAACTCCCAGCTGATCGTCAGCATCAGGATCAGCACCCCGAGGATCGTCAGCAGCGACGTGATGAGCTGGGTCAGGCTCTGCTGCAGGGTCTGGCCGATGTTGTCGATGTCGTTCGTGACGCGGCTGAGCAGGTCGCCCCGGGGGTGGCTGTCGAAGTACCGCAGTGGCAGCCGCCCGAGCTTGGTGTCGACGTCCTGGCGGAGCCGGTACACGGTCCGCTGGGTCACGCCGGCCATGATCCAGGCCTGCATCCAGCCGAAGAACGAGCTGAGCAGGTACACCCCGGCGAGGATCAGCAGGACCTGGCCGAGGGCCGTAAAGTCGAACGGCTGGCCCGGGGTCAGGTGCATGGTCGAGATCATGTCGGCCAGCTGGCCCTTGCCTTGTGCACGAAGGCCGGCCTCGAGCTGGTCCTGGGTGACCCCGGGCGGGATCTGCTTGGAGATCATCCCCGCGAAGATGTCGTTCGTGGCGTTGCCGAGGATCTTCGGGCCGGTCACCGCGAACCCGACGCTGACGATGGCGAGCACGAACACGACGACGATCAGGGTTCGTTCGGGGCGTAGCCGCCGCAGCAGCCTGAGGAACGAGCCGCGGAAGTCGCGCGCCTTCGCCGGCGGCATCGTCAGGCCCATCATGTGGCCGCCACCGGGACCCATGCCCCGGCCGCCCGGCCGCATGCCGGGCCGGAGCCCGCCGCCGGCCGGGGCCGGTGGACGTGCGCCGTCCCCGCCGGCCGGTGGACGCATCGGGCCGGTCACGCGACGGCCTCCGCCTCGGACAGCTGCGAGTACACGATCTCGCGGTAGGTCTCGTTCCCGGCCAACAGCTCGGCATGCGTGCCGGAGCCGACGATCCGGCCCTCGTCCATGACGAGGATCCGATCGGCCTTCATGATCGTGCCGACGCGCTGGGCGACGACCAGCCGGGTGGCCCAGCCCATCTCCCGGTCGAGCGCCGCACGGAGGCGAGCGTCCGTCCCGAAGTCGAGCGCCGAGAAGCTGTCGTCGAAGATGAGGGTCCCGGCGCGCTTGACGAGCGCTCGCGCGATCGCGAGCCGCTGGCGCTGGCCGCCCGAGACGTTGGCCCCGCCCTGGTCGATCTCGGCCTCGAGCCGGCCGTCCATCTCCTCGACGAAGTCGCGGCCCTGCGCGATCTCGAGGGCGTGCCACAGCTGGTCGTCGGTCGCCTCCTCGTCGCCGTAGCGGAGGTTGGAGGCGACGGTGCCGCTGAACAGGAAGGCCTTCTGCGGCACGACGCCAAGGCGCGACCACAGGTCCCGGCGGTCCATCTCCCGGACGTCGACGCCGTCGACGAGCACGGCCCCCGCCGTGACGTCGTAGAACCGCGGGATCAGGTTCACCAGGGTCGACTTCCCGCTGCCGGTCGAGCCGACGATCGCCACGACCTCGCCGGGTCGCGCGACGAACGACACGTCGCGCAGGATCGGCTGCTCGGCCCCCGGGTAGCGGAACTCGACGTCGCGGAACTCGATCCGCCCGCCCATCCGCGCCACGGCGGACGGCAGGGCGGCCGGCTGCTCCGGGTCGCGGATCGACGGCACGGTGTCGAGGACCTCGCGCACCCGGCCGGCCGAGACGGCGGCGCGCGGCACGAACACGAACATGAACACGGCCATCAGGACCGAGAACAGGATCTGCATGAGGTACTGGAGGAAGGCCGTCAGGTTGCCGATCGGCATGTCGCCGCTGTCGACCCGGATCGCGCCGAACCACATGACCGCGACGGTCGAGAGGTTGAGGATCGCGGTCATGACCGGCATCGTCACCGCGAACAGCCGGTTGACCCGGATCGACGTGTCGAACAGGTCGCGGTTGGTGACCTCGAAGCGCTCCTCCTCGTGCCGCGTCCGGACGAACGCGCGGATGACCCGGACGCCGGCGAGCGTCTCCCGCATGACCTGGTTGATGCGGTCGAGCTTCTTCTGCATCGCCTGGAACAGCGGGATGGCGCGTGACATCACGAGCGCGATGAACGCGACCATGATCGGCAGGATCACGACGAGGAGGCCGGACAGCGGCACGTCCTGCTGGAGGGCCATGATGATCCCGCCGACGATCAGGATCGGCGCCGAGACCATCAGGGTCAGGGCCATGAAGACCAGCATCTGGACCTGCTGGACGTCGTTCGTGTTGCGGGTGATGAGCGACGGGGCGCCGAAGTGGTTGACCTCGACCTGGCTGAACGTCTCGACCTTCCGGAAGATGGCGCCCCGGACGTCGCGCCCGAAGCCCATCGCGATCCGGGCCCCGAGGTACACGGCGGCGATGGCCGCGCCGGCCAGGGCGAACGACGCAAGGAGCATCCAGCCGCCGATCCGGAGGATGTAGTCGGTGTCGCCCTTCGCGACGCCGTTGTTGATGATGTCGCCGTTGAGGGTCGGCAGGTAGAGGTTGCCGATCGCCTGCACGAGCAGCAGGCCCAGGACCAGGACGATCTGGTTTCGGTACGGCCGGAGGTGGTCGCGCAGGAGGCGGATCATCGGGCTGCGCCCGGCGCGGCGTCGGCGTCGCGGTCCGCCACGTCGGCGTCGCGGTCCGCCGCGTCAGCGTCGCCGTTGGGCGACGCCGCGGTTCCTTGCGTGGCGAGGGCGGTCCGGGCGGCGCGAAGGGCGCGGTGGCCCTGGAGGAGGCCGCGGAGGTCGTCGTCGGTGAGGTGCTCGAGCAGCTTCGCGAGCCCCTTCCTGCGGCGAGCGTCGATCTCGCCGAAGACCGAGCGACCGCCGCTTGCGGGATGGACGAGCACGACCCGTCGATCCTCGGTGTCGTGACGCCGTTCGACGAGGCCCCGCTTCTCCATCCGGTCGACCACGCCGGTCGCGCTGGCCACCGAGATGTCGAGGGCCTCCGCCAGGTGGCTCATCGACAACGGCCCGTGGGCCTCGAGCAGCGTCAGGACGTTCAGATGAATGAGGCTGAACGCGCCGTGATGCCAGCGAGCGAACGCGGCGATGAACTCACGCGGGTTCCAGGAGGTCAGCTCGTCGATGACGTCGTTGACGAGCACCCGATCGCTCGCCGCGGCCTTGATGGCGGAGCCGTTCGAGGCATCTGGAACCGGGGCGCTCTGTGTCGCGCTGATATTCAATGTCACACTGACAATCTACGTCAGGTGTGGGATTCCCGCAACAGTTGGTGGGGCGGCCGTCGACTCGCTGAAGGCCCGGTCTCGTCGGGATACGCCGGCGCGACGAGCGGGCCGGAAAGGTCAGGCCGCGAGTGCAGGCTTGCCCCAGCTGTCGTGCGCCGCCTCGACGCAGCCCGGCCGATCGCCGCGCGCATCGCTGCCGGCGAGCCGACCATAGTGGAACCACGCGACGCCCCCGGCGCCCTCGACCGCCTCGAGCCGGCAGCCACACGCGTCGCACGTCACCGGAACCTGCTGCCCGTCGCGGACCGCCACGTCAAACCAGTCGGGCCGCGGAGCGCCACCCATGCCACCCATCGTCATCACCTCGCGTCTCGACGCCACGGCGCCCCTTCTCGCAGCGAAGTCTGGACGGCGGGGCTCTGCCGGTCGGCGGCGGGCGAGGCGCGATCAGGTTGCAAACGGGCGACGGACGAGCCGCGGGTCGTCGCTCAGAGTCTCGGCTCGAAGGCCCACTGGTCGACGTCGCCCACCGCCTCGTAGCCGATCGCCTGGTAGACGTGGTTCGACGTCGGGTTGGCGAGATCGGTGAACAGGAACACGAAGCGCTTGCCATCGTCCAGCTGCGCCTGGGTCGCGGCCGCCACGAGGTTGCTCGCGTAGCCGCGGCCGCGATCCCCCGGCGGCGTGTACACGGGCCCGACCCGAATGCCGTGGGGCGTGGGGCCGGACACGCCGCTGGCCGATACGGTCCGATCTCCGAGCTCCCAGAGCCACATCCGCCGGCTCCCGACGCGCCGGACCCAGCGATCCGCCACCACGGCCTCGCCGTCGACGGATTGGAGACCGGCTTCAAGGTTGAACGCCCGCAGCCAGTCGATGAGGAGGTCGCGGTCGCGCGCCTCCGCGATCCTCGCGACGCCGGGCGCCGGTCGCGGCGGGATGACGCGTGTGCAGCGGTAGATCCGCTCTGCCATGGCCTTGCGGGTCGAGCGGCCCGCCGCGGCGGACCAGCGGGCGGCGAACTCCGCCGCGGCGGTCGTCGGGCCGAGGACGCCTGGCAGGGCCTCGCCGGCGAGCGCCGCGGCGAGGACGGCGATCGCAGCGGGCTCCGCGACCTCGGCCAGGACAAGGTTGTGAGGCGGCGTCTGCATGGCTGCGGCGACGACCCGCGCCCCGGGAGCGTCCACGGCCACGGCGAACAGGGGCGGCAGCGGGTAGATCTCGGGGTTCGTCGTCAGGGTCGACGTCAACGCCCAGATGAGGTTGTGCTCAGCCTCGCGGGCCGCGAGGTACCCACCGGCGAGGGCGAGGAACGCGCCGACGGTCGGCGGGCGCTCGATGCGGATGGTCATGAGTCCTCCCTCGACCGTACCGGGGCTCGTTTCTCGGGGATGTGAGAGAGTACCCGCCTCCCGTGGGGGGCGGCGAGCGCTAGGGGTGGTGGGCTATGAACCCGATGGCCATCGAGGGCCTGGCCATGATCGTCGGCGTCCTGCTCGTCTGGCTCTGGAGCTCACGGGACGACACCGGGTCCTGACGGGCCCTCACCGACCAGGCGATTCGGCGCCCGTCAGCGGGCACGCCCCAGGCGCGCGGCTGGGATCGCGGTCAGTCGACCCTTCGCGCGCCGTGCCGCGGCCAGCGCTTCCTCGTGGGCTCGCGTCTCGGTGCCATCCGGCAGTGGTTGCAGCTCCACCGCTCCATGGCGGCGTGCGAGCGCCGCGGTGAGCAGGCGGTCCGCGAGCCACGGGTTCTTCGGCAGGATCGGGCCGTGGAGGTACGTCGCGTAGACGTGTGAGCCATCGGCCGGCCGGGCGCCCTCCGTCCCATCGCGCCCGTTGTTCCCGGCACCGAGCACGACCCGGCCGAACGGCCGGGCGCCCGGTCCCAGCTCGGTGAGGCCGGAGTGGTTCTCGAAGCCGACGACGACCGCCCTGGATCGCTGGAGCTCGACCTCGCACGCCGCGTGCTGCATGAAGCGCGTCGGGCCGCCGCGGGTTTCGAGATCCAGGATCGAGACGCCGTCGATCGGCTCGCCGGTGGCGGGCACGTAGACTCGACCGAGCAGCTGGAGCCCCGCGCAGACCGCGAAGACAACCGCGCCACCCTCGATCGACGACCGCAGGGCGTCGGCCTGCTCTCGAAGGCCCGCTGCCGCCACTCGCATCTCGACGTCCTGGCCGCCGCCGATGATCGTGATGTCGGCCCACCCGGGCTCGATGGGTTCGCCCGGGTCAACTCGCCGCGTCTCGACCATCAGGCCACGCCAGCGGGCACGCTGCTGGAGCGCCAGAACGTTGCCGGCGTCCCCTGCGACGTTCAGAACGGACGGGTGGAGGTGGAGGATCCGGAGGTCCATCGGTTCACGCTTCCCAGAAATGCCGCGTCCAGCCGTGTCGCTGGGCGTGCTCGACGATCGATCGCAGCGGGCTGTAGCCCGAGATGACCACGAGCGTCCCGCCGGCCGGGGTCGCCGCGAGGGCGCGGCTGAAACCGTCGATGACGTCGGGGACCACGCGGACGCGGTCGGCGGGCCAGTCGGCGTATGCGAGGCGGTTCGCGATCTCGGCCGCGCGGTCCCCGGACACCGTCGCCCGGATCAGCCGCGGGGCGAGCCGGTCGAACTCGACGTCCCACAGCCATCCGAAGTCCTCGCCGTCGACCACGCTCGAGGAGTGGGCGACCAGGAGCTCGACCGGCGCCGGCTGGGATTCGAGCACCGGGAGCACCGTCCGGTAGCTCATCGGGTTCTTCGCGAAGGCCAGCAACACCGTCCGGCCGGCGGCCTCGAATTGCTCGAGCCGGCCCCAGGCCGGGCGGACGTCGGCCATCGCGGTGGTTGCGACTCCCGGGTCGATCCCGAGCTCGGCGGCGGCGGCCACCGCGAGGGCCGCGTCATAGCCGATGTGCAGGCCTCGCTGTGGGATCCTGACCGTCAGGTCGCGATCCGGAGCAACGCGAAGGTCGATGACGGAGCCGCCTGGTCCATCGTCGATCCGGGTCACGGCGACGTCGAGCGGCGGCCGGGCCAGCCCGCAACTCGGGCAACGCCAGTCCCCGAGATGGCCGAGGTACACGGCGCGGTACTCGAGCGGCGTCCGGCAGATGGGGCATCGGATCGAATCGGCAGCGGACGTGATCCGATCGTGCGACTCGGCGAGCTCGAGGCCCACGAAGCGGCGCCTGGGGTGGCTCGGGGCGAGCTGGGCCACGAGCGGATCATCCGCACACAGGACGAGCGCAGAACCCGGTCGCTGGTGCTCGGCCGCTCGCTCGAGCGCGCCCGCGATCGCGTAGATCTCACCGTACCGATCGAGCTGATCGCGGACGACGTTCGTCACGACGAGGACGAGCGGGTCGAGCTCATCGATCATCGCCAGCAGGGCGCCCTCGTCGACCTCGGCCACGACCGTCGAGCTGATCGGCCGGCCCGACCAGTCGATCGCGCGGAGGGCGAGCGTCGCGATGCCCTGGACCATGTTCGAGCCGGCGCTGTTGTGGGCCACCTGCCGGCCCGCGCTCCGCAGCGCCCCTGCCAGGAGGCCGGCTGTTGTCGTCTTGCCGTTGCTGCCGCTCACGGCGACGACGCTCACCCTCGGATCGCTGAAGACCCGGCGCGGGAGCCTGGGGTCGACCCACTGGGCGACGAGCCCGCTGATCGCGGTGCCGCCACCTCGGCCCAGCGCCCGGCTCAGCGCGCCGGCGCCCAGGCCGAGCGCCCGGGCCAGGGCAAGGCGAAGTGAAAGGCGGCGCCGCGGCAAGCGCCCTGTGGCGGCAACAGGCGGGGCGGGCCGCCCGGCGCGCCGAGGTCGATCGATCAAGGTTCCCTGGCTGAATGCGTCGACAGATCGTACCCGCGGGCGGTCGTCCTGCCAGGTCTCATCGCCGGTCCAGCGCGTGGAGGCGCCGTGTCAGATCGCCTTCAGCGCCGGCACGAGCTGCTCGAACACCGACCGATAGAGGGCCTCGTTCGAGCGACCTCGCCGCGCCGCGATGCGCAGGTCGCGGATGAACTCGGGCAGGCGTGTCACGAGGCTCGTGGCGGCCGCCTGTTCCGCCGACCCGGCGGGCCGCTCCGAGGCCACGCGTCGAGCCAGCCGCAGGGCCTCCTCCGCCTCCCCGATCAGCGCCGTCCAGCCCGTCATCGCCGTCGCCATCACGACCCGCTCCCGTCGATCGCCGAGGGCCCGGTGGGATTCGAACCCACGACACGAGGATTAAAAGTCCCCTGCTCTGCCGCTGAGCTACGGGCCCGCCGCGACGCTACCACGCCCTCGGGTCGGTGACCGCCCCGAGGTTGCGACGTCAGGCGGACGCGTGCTCCATCGCCCTGACCAGCTCGTCCTGCTCGGCCGGCGAGAGGTTGTGATCCAGGACCCCGAGGTACGCCTCCTCCTCGCCGAGGTGGATCTTCAGCATCGCGTAGAGCCGATACGCGATCCGTCGCAGCCGGAGCCGGTTCGAGAACGTCAGGTCTCGTCCGGCGAAGGCGCCGAGCTCGTCGATGAGCTCGCGGACCTGGGCGTGCTCGCGACGCATCGGGGTCATCGAATGGCGGTTCTGCAGGAGACGCTCGAGCTGCGGATAGAGCGTCGTCTCGGCCTGCTCCATGTGCGGCACCACCTGATCGGCGATGCGGTCATAGGCGTCGACGAGCCGGACCGACAGGCCGGGCTGTGGGGCATCGAGCTCCGTGGCGAGCGCCGGGAGCGCGTCGATGATCTCGGTCAGCTCGGCGTGGTGGAGCCGGCCGGCGATCGGCAGGGCGTGCATGGTCATCTCCGTGGCGGGACTTCGAGAGACGTCGGACGGCGGACGCGATCTGCAGGATCGCGACCGACCGGGGCATTCGACAGGGCCGATCGACCCGAACCGGTGACCGAAGGCACTGGTGCGCGCGCACCCGGCGGCGGAACCCTGCGACCAACGACGCGATCGGCCGCGGGCGGACCGGGAGAGCTCCGACGTGGTGCGACGCCCACGGAAAGGCAGACCCACGATGACAGCCGTGCTCGAGGTCATCCGCAACGAGGAGCTGAGCGGCCCGAGGCTGCTCGAGATCTTCCGCGACGCCTACATCGAGGGTGAGCTCGACTCCGACGGCGACGTCCGGTTGACGCTCGACGGGATCAAGGTCCTCGTGACGACCGACGTGTCACGGAAGCTCCTCCACTTCATCACGATCTTCGGGGTTCGGCCCGGCGCCACGCGCCAGCAGGTCCTGGAGCTCTGCAACCGGGTCAACGACCGGCTGATCCTCATTCGCGCGGCCTATCCGTCCGCGCTGCCCAGCCCGGCGGTCATGCTCGACCACTACGTCGTGACCGAGGCGGGCGTCACGGCCGACGAGATCGTCGACGACGTCCGTCGCTTCCGGACCGTCATCGGCAGCGTGCCGCCGCTCAACACCGACGACATCCTGAACTGAGCGTTCGGCAGGCCGGCGAGGGGCCGCACCTTCCGCGCGCGTCGCCGCAGGACCCCGCGCTCAGCGCTCGTAGACCTCGGGGTTGACCGGCGTCGGGAGGCGCTCCCCGGCAAGGCCGGCCAGGAGGTTCGCCGCCGCCATCTCGGCCATCCGGCCGCGCGTCGCCCGCGAGGCCGAGGCGATGTGCGGGACGACGAGGCAGTTGTCGAGCCCGAGGAGCGGGTCGTCGGCGGCCATCGGCTCGGGGTCGGTGACGTCGAGGGCCGCGGCGCCGATGACCCCGTCCCGGAGGGCTTCGTAGAGGGCTCGCTGGTCGACGACCGGACCGCGCGACGTGTTCACGACGATGGCGTGCGGTCGCATCGTGGCCAGGCGCTCGCGGTTGATGAGGCCTCGAGTCTCGTCGGTGAGGTTGACGTGGATCGACACGAGGTCGCTGGCCGCCAGGAGCTCAGCCAGTGGCGTGAACCGTGCTCCGAGCTCGCGCTCGACCG
>DATEZX010000255.1:0-2096 GCA_035255225.1 Candidatus Limnocylindrales bacterium | reverse complement strand
GACCGCTCGTCGAGGGCGATCGGGCCGACGGCGAGGACCGGATCCGGCCGCCGCGGGCCAGGCTCGCGACGCCGGGCGAGCGCCCGGAGCCGGGCCGACAGCTCCTCGAACGCGAATGGCTTGACGAGGTAATCGTCGGCGCCGGCGTCGAGGCCGGTGACCCGGTCGTTGACGGTGTCCCGCGCCGTGAGCATCAGGATCGCGACCTCGGAGCCGGCCCGGCGCACGCGGCGGGCGACCTCGAGGCCCGAGATGTCGGGCAGGCCGATGTCGAGGATGATGACTTCGATTCCGGCCGGCGATGCCGCGATCTCGAGCCCCGTCTCGCCGTCGTGGGCGACCTCGACCACGTGCCGGTCGTCCTCCAGCAGGCGCCGGAGGACGCGGGCCAGTCGCAGGTCGTCCTCGACGAGGAGGACGTGCATCGAGCCGCTCCCTTCGCTTACGGGACGATCGTGACGTCCGTCGCCGAGGCCCCCGTCGTCGCCTGGCCCCCGCCGCGGCTGACCTGGACCCGGACGATGACCGTCCCACCGGACTTGACGTCGCTGGCCGATGCGGCCGCCTGGGAATGGTAGGTCGTGGTCCCGCTGAGGGAGACCTGGATCGTCTGGCCGCTCGCCAGCCTGAGGGTCAGGGTGTCGCCGCTGATCGACTGGACGGTGCCCTCGAGGGACGCGCCGCCGGCGCCGAGGATGCCGCGGAACCCGCCGTCATCGTTGAAGCCACCCGGGAAGCCGCCTGGGAAGTACCCGCCCGGCAGCTGGCCGTTTCGGTCGCCGAAGAGACGGCCCGCCCCGTTGGCGCCAGCCGCGGACGACGTGCTCGCCGGGGCCGTCATCCGGCCGGCGGCGAAGCCGATCCCGCCGATGGCGACGGCGATGGCGAGCGCCAGAGCGGCGTTGACCCAGCCGACACCGCGCATCCGGCTCGTGCCGACCTGGGTCGCTGTCGGAGAGACGGGCTGGGTCGGCACCGTGGCCGGCGACTCGGGCTCGGGTGCGACCGGGACGAAGGGCTGGCTATCTGGCTCGGGTGACCAATCGGCCATGAGGCGCTCCTTGGGTCCTGATGGACTGGCGGCGAGCTGACCGCCCGGTCGGCCGGTCCGGCTCGATGGGCGGCGTCGATCGCCGCGCTCTGTGTCGGGTGACTCCTCCACGGATGGCTCGCGGGCTCGCCCGTCAGGCGGTCGCGCCGCTCCGCGCGAGCGCGATGAGATCGGCGGCAGCCGAGATCGGGATCGCGAACCCGAGGCCCTCGGCGTTCGTGGCGGTCGCGGTGTTGATCCCGATGACCGCGCCACCGATGTCGAGCAGCGGGCCGCCACTGTTGCCGGGGTTGATCGCCGCGTCGGTCTGGATGAGGTGGTCGAGGGTGACCTGGCGGCGGGTCAGCTCATCGGCGACCGTCACCGAGCGGTCGAGGCCCGACACGATGCCCCGGGTGACCGTCTCGGTGTACGTCCCGAGCGGGCTGCCGATGGCGATCGCGGCCTGGCCGACCTTGATCGCGGAGGCGTCCCCGATCGTCGCCGGCGTCAGGCCCGTCGCGTCGACCTTGATGAGGGCCAGGTCGGTCGCCTCGGAGATCTTGATGACGCGGGCCGTCAGCTGCCGGCCGTCGTACAGCGCGACGGTCAGCGACTGGCTGTTGGCGACGACGTGGCGATTGGTCAGGATGTAGCCATCGGCGGTGAGGATGATCCCCGACCCGACGCCGGTGGTGGGCACCTGGAACGGCGAGAAGCCGTTCGTCGTCAGGCCGTCGGCGGTGATCGTCACGACCGAGGTCCGGGCCGTCGCGACGATGCCGGTGATGTCGTCGCCGACGACGGTCGTCTGGTTGACGACCGTGGCGTTCGAGGTGGGGCTGGCCCCGCTCGACGCCGGCGCGGGCGCACCGCCGAGCGACGCGGTCAGGATCGCCGCGGTGCCTGTCGAGGCGAGGACGGCGGACAGGAGGCTCGCGGCCAGGAGGCCGGCGAGCCCCCGGCCGCCGCGGGGCGGCCGGGGGACCGGCGCGGTGGCCGGATCGGGCTGTGGAGGAGTCAGCCCGTCGGCCGGAGGGAGGTCCTGTTGTGCTGGCTCCGCGGC
>DATEZX010000254.1:0-3312 GCA_035255225.1 Candidatus Limnocylindrales bacterium | reverse complement strand
ACACCAGCGGCGCGGTCGACGAGCTGCGCACGCAGGTCGACGCGCTGCGGGGGCACTGCGACGCGGTCGGCCGGCGGTTCGAGGACATCGAGCTGACCTGCGGCTGCCAGCCGGTCATCCGGAGCACGGAGGCTGCGGCGCGGCGGGCATGCCTCGAGATGCTCGAGCGCAACCGCATGCCGGCCGCCGCTGCCGAGGACGCCGTCACTCGGTGGGTCGGCACGCCCGAGCTGATCGCGACGCGGATCCGCGAGCGGGCGGCGCTCGGCTTCACGACCTTCATGGCCGAGATCCCGGCGCCCTTCGACCCCGAGACGATGGAGCGCCTCATCGGCGAGGTCCGCCCGATGGTCGAGGCCAGCTGAGGGCTACGCGTCCGGGGCCGTCGAATAGCCGAGAGCCGGCAAGGGACGAGCTCGTCGCCGCACCGCGAGCGCCACGACGCCGGCCGCGCCGAGCCCGAGGACGCCCGAGGCGCCGAACAGCCCCGTGATCCCGACGGCGCCGGCGATCAGCCCGCCGCCGTACCCGGCGACGACCTGTCCGAGGCCGTTGGCGAGCCCGCTGAACAGGCCCTGGGCCGTGGCGGCCAGGCCCGGCTGGGCCTGGCGCGAGACGTACGTGACGCCGCCGATGATGAAGCACGCATACCCGGCCCCGCCGATGCCGGCGAGGAGGACGAGGATGATCGGATCGGCGGTCGTGGCGGCGACGAACGCCCGGATCGTGAAGATCGCGGCGCCCGCGACCACCAACCGCTCGGCGCCGAGGCGGGCGGCGAGGCGCGGGAAGGTGAGCATGATCGGGACTTCGACCGCGGCGCCGATCGCCGACGACAGGCCGATGACCGAGGCGGGCGCGGCCAGCTCCGCATAGCGGAGGGAGTAGAACGCCATCACCCCGGCCAGGCCCATGAACGTCAGCCATGCGCCGCCGATGAACAGGCCGAGCGGCCCGAGCCAGACGAGGCGGAGCGCGGACAGCGTGCCGATTCGCCGCCCGGCTCGGACCGCTGGCTCGGGGGACCGGGGCGGCGCGGTCGCCGGGATCGATGGGCCGGCGGCCGATCTGGCGGGCGAGCTCGCGACCCGGCCGACGAGGGTCGCGCCGATGACGGCCGTCAGGGCCAGCATCGCGGTCCCGATCGCAAAGGCGGCGCCGAGGCCCCACGCGTCGATGGCGGCGCCGGTGCCGAACGAGAGTGCGATGTACGAGATCGAGCCCCAGGCGCGCAGGGGGCCGTAGCCCGATCGCTCCGGGCCACTGATCTCGAGGGCCCGCGCGTCGAGGATCGGGGTCAGGCCGGCGAAGCCCGCCGACAGGAGGATCGAGCAGCCGAGGACGCCAGACAGGTCGCGGGCCTGGTACATCGTGAGGACACCCACGATCGCACTCGTCGCGGCCGCGACGACCACGACCGGCGAACCGCGCAGCCGGTCGGAGACGAAGCCCCAGCCGGGTCCGGCGAGCAACGCCACGACCGACCCGAAGCCGACGACAAGGCCGATCGCCGCGAGGTCGAGGCCGATGCCCTTGTAGAACAGGACGAGGTACGGCGACATCGTGCCGACCGCCCCGTAGAAGGTGACGTAGACGAGCCGGGCGCGAGCCGCGGGCGAGAGCGCCATCGCGCGGGGACGCGGCGTGACGCCTCGGCCGGCGATCACGCGGGCGCGAAGAACCGAGGCAGGTAGCGGCGGTTGGCCTCCAGCAACGGCTCGAGCAGGGCGTTGGCGATCGACCAGCGGGCGACGAGCGGGTTGGCGAGCAGGGCGCGCAGGGCGACGTCGCGGGAGCCGGTCCGAGCCGCCTCGATCGTCAGCTCCTCGTAGGCCTTCACGGCCTGGACGAGGCCGCGCATCTCGGGCGCGAGCGGCGCGAGCTCCAGCGGGACGGCGCCCTCCCGCGTGATTCGTGCCGGGACCTCGACGACGGCGGCGTCGGGCAGGTCCGGGAGCGCGCGCGGGCCGCCGGTGCCCGGTCGCGGGCCGTTTCGGATGTCGACGACCTGGACGTCACCGCGACCGTCGTGGAGCGAGGCGATGAGCTGCGCCGCGGCCTCGCTGTAGAACGCGCCGCCGCGCCGTTCGAGGAGCTTCGGCTTGGTGTCGAGGTTCGGGTTGCGGTACATGTCGAGCAGCTCGCCCTCGATGTCCATCACCTCGACCGCGCGGGTGTGCGCGCCGTCGACCTGGTCACGGAGGACCTCGTCGAAGCGGTAGAAGTACTTCAGGTAGTAGCTCGGGATGGAGCGGGTCACCCGGATGATCTCGGCTGGCGAGCCGACCCAGCCGGCGAGCTCGTCCGGGCCGCCGCCGTCGAGGATCTCGGGCAGCCGATCGACGCCGTCGACGCGGACGGCGCGCTCCCACGAGAGGTGGTTGAGCCCGACGTGCTCGAGCTCGACCCGCTCGGGCTCGACGCCGTAGCGGCGCGCGAACTCGCGCTGGAAGCCGATCGCGACGTTGCACAGCCCGATCGCCCGATGGCCTTCGTCGAGGAGGGCCTGGGTCACGATCCCGACGGGGTTCGTGAAGTCGACGATCCACGCCCCGGCGGCGGCCCGCCGGCCGACGTCCTCGGCGATCGACAGGACGAGCGGAACCGTTCGAAGGGCCTTGGCGAAGCCGCCGGCGCCGGTCGTCTCCTGGCCGATCGTGCCGTACCGCGGCGGGAGCGTCTCGTCGACGAGGCGTGCGGCCTGGCCGCCGACGCGGAGCTGGATGAGGACGAAGTTCGCCCCGTCGATCGCCTCGGGCTGCGAGCCGCTCAGGACCAGGTGGCCGGGCCAGCCAAGGCGAGCCAACATCCGGCCGGCGAGGCCGCCAACGATCTCGAGGCGCTCGGGATCGATGTCGAACAGGACGAGCTCGTCGACCGGCAGCCGATCCGATCGTCGGGCGATGCCCTCGATGAGCTCCGGCGTGTAGGTGCTGCCGCCGCCGACGACCGCGAGCTTGACGCCCACCTCGAGCCCCCTTCGCCGCTGGACGCTCGCCGTTTAGTAACCGCCTTGACAACCGCCGACTTGCTTATAACGTTATCAGCACTCGGGCGTTCCGCAACCCTCGGCGAAACGGTTGTCTCGGAGGAGGAGCCCCGCGACCGTGGCGCGCTACCAGCTCGAGCTCGGGCCCGTGCCGCTCCACCACCAGGTCTATCTCGACCTGAGGTCCGCGATCGACGCCGGCGAGTGGCGGCCCGGCGAGCGCCTTCCCACCGAGCGCGAGCTGGCCGCGACGTATGGCTGCTCGCTCATCACGATTCGCCGCGCCCTCGACGAGCTCTCGCGGGAGCGGCGGCTCAGCCGGT
>DATEZX010000253.1:0-4711 GCA_035255225.1 Candidatus Limnocylindrales bacterium | reverse complement strand
TTCCAGTACGAGAAGACCTTCAGGTTCTCGATGACCGCGGAGAGGTCGGCGTCGTCGAAGACGATGACCGGGGCCTTGCCGCCGAGCTCGAGGTGGAGGCGCTTGACACGGTCGGAGGCGACCTTCGCGATGCGCTTGCCCGTGTCCGTGTCGCCGGTCACCGAGATCATCCCGACGCCGGGGTGGGCGACGAGGGCATCGCCGATGGCGGCGCCGGTACCGGTGATGACGTTGAGGACGCCGGGCGGGAGGATCTCGGACGCGATCTCGGCGAGGACCAGCGCCGTGAGCGGAGTGCGGGCCGACGGCTTGAGGACAACCGCGTTGCCGGCCATCAGGGCCGGCCCGATCTTCCAGCCGGCCATCATGATCGGGTAGTTCCAGGGCGCGATCGAGGCCACCACCCCGACAGGCTCGCGGCGGATGAGGCTCGTGTGGCCGGCGATGTACTCGTTGACGGCCTTGCCTTCCATGACCCGCCCGGCGCCGGCGAAGAAGCGCAGGTTGTCGACCACGACCGGGACCTCGTCGATGGCCACGCCGACGGGCTTGCCGGCATTGGCGCTCTCGAGCCGCCCGATCTCGTCGGCCCGGGCCTCGATCGCGTCGGCCAGCCTGAGCATGAAGTGGCTGCGATCCTGGGGCGTCGTGTGCTGCCAGGTCTCGAAGGCCTTCGTGGCCGCCTTGACGGCGCGATCCACGTCCTCGGCGTCCGACGCGGGGACCTTCGCGATGACCCGACCGTTGGCCGGGTTCTCGACCTCGAGCGTCGCGCCGTTCGCGCTGTCGACCCACGACCCGCCGATGAACTGCTGGCGCGTCGTGACGCTGTCCATGACCTGAGCCATCGCGGGCCTCCTCGGTTCGACGTCCTGGTTTCGACGTTGCCGGTTCGAAATCCGGGCCTCGCGAGCGGCGGATCGGCGGGAATCGCAGCCGCTCAGCTGATTCGCAGGGGTGCCGCGCCATTGTGATCGCCTCGCCCGCGCCGCGCCAGCGCCGCCGCGCGCCGGCGGCCTCGGCGCGAAGGCCGCCGTCAGCGCAGGGCGACGAGCGCGACGACCAGCAGGCCGAGGCCCGCGACACCGACCACCACGTCGGCGATCCCCCAGCGCATCGGCCGGTAGGTCGTCCGCGGGCCGGTCCCAAAGGCCCGGGCGTCCATCGCCAGGGCCAGCTGGTCGGCATGACGGATCGCGCGGACGAGCAGCCCGACGAGGATCCGCGGGTGCCACTCCCGCAGACCGCGCAGCCGACGCGCGGCACGGAGCGTCCCGAGGTCATCCGCCAGGCGCGGCACGGCCTGGTAGGCGGCAAGCGCCCCGTAGGCGAAGCGCGGCGAGAGGCCGGCCTGCTGGACCAGGGCGTCGGCCAGGCCCGTCGCCTCGGTGGTGAGGGCGAAGGCCGCCCCGACCGCGACGATCGCGAGCACCCTCGACCCGAGCCCGAGCGCCGTCGCGGCGCCTTCGGCCGTCAAGCGCAGCGGACCGAGCCGCAGCAGCTCCGTCGCCGATGGATCGGCGTTGGATGCCGAGAACAGGAGGTTCGTCAGCGCGATCCCCAGGCCGGCCAGGAGCAGCGGCCAGAGGCGGCGGACGACCCGGTCCCTGGGCACCGCGCCGAGCGTCGGGATCGCGGCGAGGGCGGCGGCAGCGAGGAGCAGCCCGGGCCGCGGGTCGACCGTCGTCGCCAAGCCGAGCAGCCAGGCCGCGGCCACCCCGAGCTTGACGAGCGGGCTCACCCGCCCCAGGAGGCTGCGGCGCTGGGCCGCGTCGAGGGTCGTCGGCTGGAGGGTCACCGCCGGGCTCCGCGCAGGCGGAGGCGGCGCGACCGCGTCGCCGGCGGGCCGACGCGCCGCTCCACCCCGACCAGCCAGCCGTCCTCGATGTCGATCGTACGATCGGCCCACGTCGCGACGAACCGGTCGTCGTGCGTCGCGGCGAGGATCGCGGTCCCGTTCGCGGCCAGCTCATCGAGCGTCGCGACGAGGGCCTCGTGGCCGAGACGATCCTGGCCGAACGTCGGCTCGTCGAGGACCAGCAGGGCGGGCTTGCGGGCGAGGGCCGTCACGAGCGAGAGTCGCCGCTGCTCCCCGCCGGACAGGCGATACGGGTTCCGATCGGCGAAGCGATCGAGGGACAGGTCGAGCCGCCTCGCGAGCTCACTGACCCATGGCCCGGCATCGGCCGGGAGGCCGAGCTCGATCTCCTCGCGCACCGTGTCGGCCATGAAGCCGAGCTCGGGATCCTGGACGACGTACCCGACCATCTCGGCGAGGCGGCGCCCCGTGAGCCGGGCGGGATCCCGGCCGAGCACCCTGATCGCGCCGGCGCCGGGGCGCAGCAGGCCCATTGCCAGCCGGAGGAGCGTGGTCTTGCCGCTGCCATTCGGGCCTCGCAGCGCGACTCGCTCGCCTCGCCCGACGGCAATGCTCACCCCGTGGAGAACAGGCTCGCCGCGCACGTAGTCGTACCACGCCTCGTCGACGTCGAGCACCGCAGCCGGGACGTACCCCGCATCGGGCCGGACGCGCGCCACCGGCGCCCCGTCGGGCCGCCAGATGCCTGCGTCGTCGAGGCGACCCCGTGACCGGGCGAGGACGTCCGCCGGCGGCCCGAGGTCGATCGGCCGTCCGGCGTGGTCGAGTGCCAGGACCAGGTGTGCGAGCGACCAGGCCGGCTCGACCCGATGCTCGACGAGGACGATCGTCGTCGAGCCCACGCCGGCGAGACGCCCGAGCCGCTCGTAGAGGGCCGCCGTCCCGGCGACGTCGAGGTTCGCCGTCGGCTCGTCGAGGACGAGGACCCCGGGTCTCGCCGCGAGCACGCCGGCCAGGGCGAGGCGCTGCTGCTCGCCGCCGGACAGGCGCGTCGAGCGGCGCTCCTCGAAGCCGCCGAGCCCGACCTCGGCGAGTGCCTCGGGCACGCGCCCCCGCATCGCCAGGACCGGCCATGCCCGGTTCTCCAGCCCGAACGCGACGTCGTCGGTCACCCGCTCCATGACGAGCTGGCTGCCCGGGTCCTGGAAGACGATGCCCACCCGTGCCGCGAGCTCGGTCCGTGTCGCAGTCGCGACCTCGACGTCCCCGACTCGGAGCGAGCCACGCCACGCCCCCGGGAACTCGGCCGGCACGAGGCCCGCGATCGCGCGCGCCAGGGTGCTCTTGCCGGAGCCGGACGGCCCGACGATCAGCAGGACCTGCCCGGCCGGGAGGTCGAGGTCGACGCCGTCGAGCGCATCGTCGCTCGCCCCGGCGTACCGGAAGCCGACGCCCGCCGCGCGGATCGGGAGCGCGGCGCTCGCGACCGGCGCGGCAGCCGCGGCAGACCCGCCAGCCACCGCCGGCCCGACGGTCATCGGGCCCGCCCCCTGCCGGGCCGCCTCTCAGGCAGGAAAGCCCTCGAGGACGCCGGCGCGCCGCAGGGCGCGCTCGAGGAGGATAGAGCCGAGCGCCACGAAGACGAGCGCCGAGATGGCCATCAGCACCAGGCGGGCGAGCTGGAGCTCGAGGCTGATGTCCGACACCCAGCCCGCGTCGGTGAAGTGGCCGTAGTAGATGACCCAGTCATGGGCCCAGGCCGCCGCGGCGCTGGCGATCCCGGCCAGCGCCAGCACGGCCGGCGACCAGCTCCGATACAGCGTGAACCCGAAGACGATCTCCGCCGCCGCGCCCTGGACGAAGCCCGACAGGAGGGTGTCGATCCCCCACTGGCTGCCGAGCAGGGCCGACAGGGCCGCGGCGACCATCTCCGCGAAGAGGGCCGCGCCGGGCTTGCGGACGATGAGCGGCGCCAGGACCGCTGGAACTAGCCAGACCGCGTACAGGCTGTCGCGGAGCACCGGGAAGAACGAGTTCAGAGGGTCGAACGCCGACCAGGCCAGGCCCCACGCCCAGAACACGACGCCGAAGGCGACGCCGATGACCGCGGCCACGACGATGTCACGGGTCCGCCAGGCCGTCGCTGGCAGGCCCGCGGGGGCGGCCATCGTCCGATCGCTTCCAGCCATCTCGCTTGAACCTCCATCGAATCGAAACCGCCGGCCTCACGAGGAGGACGGCGGCGAGACGTCGGGCCTGCTTCCTTCGCCGGTACGAGCCGGATCAGGTTCGGCGGGTCTGTGGCGGGGCCACACTCTCAGCGCGTTGGCGCTCCCCGGAGGCGGTATTCGGTTGGCTCGATCCTACCACCGGTCGACCGGGAGTCGGCTCAGCGATGGGCCACGTGGTCTCGCAGCCAGCCGACGACGTCGTCGATGATGCGCGGGCCGTCGGGCTCGTTGTGGAGCTCGTGCCGAGCCCCCGAATAGACGCGCCGGGTGACCCCCGGCCGGCCGTCGAGGGGCCGTGAGGTCGCCGTGGGGACGATCCGGTCCTCTTCCCCGTGGATGACGAGCGTCGGGATCGTCAGCCGCTCGAGCGAGCCCGCGACCCGACCCTGTTCCGCGAAGGCCCGCTGCCCGAACCCGACCGTCGACCGGTGGTAGTTCAGCGGATCCGGGCCGTACGCGGCGGCGACCACCGGGTCGTGGGACAGGTCGTTCGGATCGAGGCCGTTGGCCATCGTCATCGTCGGGGCGACGCGACCCAGGACGCGGGCCAGGACGCGCTTCCAGGCCGGGATCGATGCCCCGATGGCGGGCGCGGAGAGGACGAGGAGATCCGGCCGCACGCGCGCGTCGAGGACGTAGCCGAGCGCGATCAGGCCGCCCA
>DATEZX010000252.1:0-6227 GCA_035255225.1 Candidatus Limnocylindrales bacterium | reverse complement strand
ATCGGATGGCCGCCCGTCAGCCCGAAGCGCACCTCGAGGTCGGGTGGCGTGAGGACCTGGCGGTGGCTGACGAGCTTCCCGATCCCCGGGGCGACGGACTCGAGCACTGCGATCACGGCGTCCCCGAACGCCTCGCGCTGGTCGTCCCACGACCCGATCGCCGGGTCGAGCTGATACGGCGCGTACTGGGCGATCACGCTCATGACCTGCGCCCCGGCCCGGGCGCCGTCGACGAGCGACGGGTCGACGAGCGACGGGATCGTGGCCTCGAGGATCGGCTCTGGGCTCGAGCGACCGTACTTCGACGGGTCGAAGGCCCGCTCCATCGAGTCGATGCCCGGTGCCACGAGGATCCGGCCGCGGAGGACCCGCTGGTCCTCGGCAGCCGGGAACTTCGGCAGCTTCCGGAGGGCGAGATTGACCTTCGCCGTGACGCCTGGCGTCCGGATGTTGCCGGCCCGCCAGCCGAGGGACGGACCGAGGGCCACTGGGTCGAGGAGGTCTCGCAGCGTGTGCTTCGGATCGGCGCCGGAAACGACCGCCCGGGCGGAGAGCTCCTCGCCGCCAGCCAGGACGACGCCGGTCGCGGCGCCGTCGCGCGACGTGATGGCCACGACCTCGGCGCCGGTCCGGATCTCCGCTCCCGCGGCTCGGACGCTCGCGGCCAGCGCCTCGGACAGCGCGCCCGGACCACCTTTGGCGAAGACGGTCTCGCCCGCCGCGCCGCCGTCGTTGCCGGCGCCGTCGGCCAGGAGGACCGCGGCGGTGCCGGCCGACCATGGGCCGACGGCGCCGTAGCGGACGCCCCGCCAGGCGATCGCGGCCCGCAGCAGGTCATCCTCGAAGGCCTCGCCGACGAGGTCGGCGACGGCCATCGGCAGGACCCGCAGGAGGCTCCGTGCGCCGGTCCCGCCGAGGCCCCGGAACGAGCGGCCGAGGCGGAGCCCCGCGAGGGCGTCGGCGAGCTTCGGTGACCGGACGTCCGGTGGCGTCTCGCGGGCCAGGCTGTCGAGAAAGCCACCGAGCTCGCGAACCATGTGGTCGAAGGGCACGTAGGCGGCAGCGTCATGGGCCGAGCGGACCGCGAGCCCGGCCGCGGTCGCCGCCGGATCGGCCCACAGGACGACTGCGCGGTGATTCCGGGCCCGCCCGCCGCGGGCCGCGAGGGCGCCCGGCTGCGGCGCGAAGACCCGCACCTCGGGCGCGACGAGCGCCAGCCCCTGGGCCCGCAGTCCGAGGTCGCGGGCGACGGACGGCCGCAGGCGCCCCACCGTGTGCGCGGCGGTGGGGACGCGGACGCCCGGCCCGAGCTCGGAGGTCTCGGCCGCCCCGCCCACGCGCTCGCGCCGCTCGAGGACGAGCGTCCGCAGGCCGCCCCGGGCGAGATAGGCCGCGCAGACGAGGGCGTTGTGGCCGCCACCGACGACGATCGCGTCCCAGGCGGTCGGATGCCCGTTCGCGCCCATCACGCCGCCCGTCGGGGAGTCGCCCGGCGCTTCGCGGCCAGCAGCTCGAGGGCCGCGATCCGGCCGTTGGCGCCCATGATGCCGCCGCCCGGATGGGTCGCCGAGCCGCACAGCCACAGGTCGCGGACCGGGGTCCGGAAGCGGGCCCAGCCCGGGACCGGCCGGCTGAAGAACAGCTGCTCCAGGCTCAGCTCGCCCTGGAAGATGTTGCCCTCGGTCAGGCCGGTCGTCCGCTCGATGTCGAGCGGCGTCATGACCTGGCGGTGGAGGATCTTCGAGGGCAGGTCCGGTGCGAACTCCGCGATCCGGTTGACGACCGCGTCGCCGAACGCCTCGCGGTTGTCGTCCCAGGTGCCGAGCGATGGATCGAGCTGGTACGGCGCGTACTGGACGAAACAGCTCATGACGTGCTTGCCCGGCGGTGCCATGGCCGGGTCGACGAGGGTCGGGATGACGACGTCGACGTACGGCTTGCGGCTCCAGTGGCCGTACTTGGCGTCGTCGTAGGCGCGCTCCATGTCGTCGACCGAGGGCGAGAACGAGATCGCACCGCGGAGGTGCTCGCCCGGCCCGGGCAGGCTCGTGAAGCTGGGCAGCGCGTCGAGGGCCAGGTTGACCTTGCCCGAGGAGCCGCGGAACTTGAAGCGCCGGACCTCGGCCTCGAAGTCGGCGTCGACGGTGCCTGGCTCGAGGAGGTCGACGAACGTCCGCCGGACGTCGAGCGACGACAGGACGGCCTCGGACTCGATCTCCTCGCCCGAGTCGAGGACGACGCCGATGGCCCGCCCGCCCCGGGTGCGGATCCTGGCGACCCGCGCTTCCGTTCGGATCTCCGCGCCGTTCGCCAGCGCTGCCCGGCCGATGGCCTCGCTGATCCCGCCGGTGCCGCCCTTGGGGATGCCCCACGCCCGGAACGCGCCGTCGATCTCGCCCATGTAGTGGTGCAGCAGGACGTAGGCGGTGCCGGGGCTCTTGATGCCCTGGTACGTCCCGATGATCCCCGACGCCGACATCGTGGCCTTGAGCGGGATCGTCTCGAACCACTGGCTCAGGAAGTCGTGGGCCGACATCGTCATCAGCTGGACGAAGACCGCCTGCTGTCGCTCCGTCAGCCGCCCGAAGCTGCGCAGCAGCCCGCCGAGCGGAAGCAGCGGCCGCGGGTCGTTCGAGGCCGGGTCGGGCGGGACGATCGACAGGATCGGCTTGATGAAGCGGGCCATGTCGACCATCAGCTGGCCGTATTCCTCGTAGGCCTCGGCGTCGAGGCGCGACCAGCGACGGAGCTCGCGGATCGTCCGGCCGTGGTCGTTGACCCGCCACAGGTAGTCACCGGTCCCGATCGGCTCGCCGTCCGGGCCGATCGGGGCGGGCCGGCCCTCGCCCTCGTGGAGGGGCGTGAACGTGCCGTCGAGGGGCAGGATGTCCAGGCCGTGGGCGGGCAGGTCCAGCTCCCGGATGATCTCGGGACGGAGGAGCGACACGACGTAGCTGAAGACGCTGAACCGGAACCCCGGGTAGACCTCCTCGGTCACGGCCGCGCCACCAAGGACGTGGCGCTGCTCGAGGCAGAGCGTTCGCAGGCCGCCGCGGGCCAGGTAGGCGGCGCTGATGAGGCCGTTGTGGCCGCCGCCGATGACGATCGCGTCGTAGCGCTGGGGCACGCGAGCCTCCGGTCCGGACGCCGAGGGAACGTCTCGACTGTAGCCGACACGCGGTCGCCCGGCTCGGCGTCGGCGGCGGCTCGGGCTCGGCATCGGTGGCGAGCGGCCATGACGCAGCGACTCGGGCGTGCTGGACGCGCGCCGTACCCTCGGCGGCGTGAGCGAGGGCGGAGCCAGCGGCTCGGGGGCTGTCCATCCGATCCGGATCCCGGACTGGATCCGCGAGCCCGCGGAGCGCTGGTGGCGAGAGATGCCGGCCGTCGCGCGGCTCTTCGTCGGGCTCACCGCGCTCGACGTCGTCGGTCGGTCGGTCGGCTTCCTGTCGCCCGCCATCGCGTGGGGCTTCCTCACGCCGCTTGGTTTCGTGACGGCCTTCGTGCCCCACGACCTTTGGATCCTGCTGCCCGCGCTGCTGATCATCCGGCGCCCGGACGCTCCCGCAGCGACCCTGTGGATCTTTGGCGCCGCACTCGTCGTCGCGATCGTCGAAGTCGCGCGCGGGCCGGTTCAGGCCATCCTCTACGTGCCGAGCCTGGCCACGATCGGGGTGCTCGTGGGGGCCGCCGCGGGCCTCGCGCTCGCGGCGGGGTGGGCGCTGCTGGGCCGCGGGCTATCCGTCCTTGCGCCGCGCAACCCGAGCCCGACCGTCGCGGGCATCGCGACCATCGCGGTGGCGTTGCTCGGCATCCTGATCGCCTTGTACCTCGCCGAGGCGATCACCGCCCCGGCCTTCGGCGACGCCGCGTACAACCAGGCGGTCACGCTGGGCAAGCTGGCGGGCACCATCGAGATGGTCGCCTGGACGTACCTCATGTGGGTCGTCATCCGAGGGCTGGGCGACCCGTGGCGACCTGTGATGGCGACCAACCTCGCGGGGACGGGGGCGATCATGGCCGCCTGCATCGTGCCGGTGACGTCAGTGCTCGCCCGGCTGCTCGGGGCGGTGGGCGTCGACCTCAGTGGCGGGTCCGGCTTCGCGGAGCTCTTCCAGATCGTCAGCTGGCTGGGCGACATCGCGGGTCCAACGCTCATCGCGGCCGCCTTTGCCCTCGGCCTTGCCGAGCCGCCGACCCCGTACCAGGCGCCCGAGGCGCCGAGCCAGCCGCCCGAGACGCCGAGCCAACCGCCCGCCACGCCGAGCGAACCGCCCGAGCCCGCCGAGGCGCCGAGCGCGCCCTAGGCCCGACTCGCGATACTGGCGGGGTGAGCCTCGGCACGCCGCTCCATCCCCGGACCTCGCCGCTCAACCGCAAGCTCCAGTGGCGCGAGTGGTCCGGCTACTGGGCCTCCTCGGCGTACGCCGACACCCACGACATCGAGTACAACGCGATCCGCGAGGCGGCGGCCCTCATCGACGTCTCGCCGCTCTTCAAGTACCGGGTCAGCGGCCGCGACGCCCTCCTCCTGGTCGATCGTGTCATCACCCGCGACGCGACGAAGCTCAGGGTCGGCCAGATCTTCTACACCCCGTGGTGCGACGAGCACGGCAAGGTCGTCGACGACGGCACGATCCATCGACTCGGGGAGCATGAGCTGCTGTGGACCGCGGCCGATCCGCAGTTGCGCTGGCTCACGCTCAACGCCCGAGGCCTCGACGTCGAGGTCGCGGACGTCTCCGAGCAGCTCGCGGCGATCGCGCTCCAGGGCCCCTTCTCGCGCGCCGTCCTCGAGGCGGCCATCGGCGAGTCGGTCGCCGAGCTGCGCTACTTCCGGCGGCGGGAGGCGACCCTCGCCGGCGTGCCCGTCGGGGTGTCCCGGACCGGCTACACCGGCGATCTCGGCTACGAGATCTGGATCCCCTCGGCCGAGGCGCCGCGGGCCTGGGACGCACTGTGGAGCGCCGGGGCGCCGTACGGCGTCCGGCCGGCCGGGATGCTGGCCCTCGACGTCGTCCGGCTGGAGGCCGGCCTGGTGCTGATCGAGGTCGACTACACGTCGGCGCGCCACGCCCTGAACCCCGAGCAGAACTACTCCCCGTACGAGGTCGGCATGGGCCGCCTCGTCGACCTCGACAAGGCGCCGTTCGTCGGGCAGCTGGCACTCCGGCGGGAGACGGCACGAGGCGGGCCGGCTCGCCGGCTCGTCGGCGTGGCGCTCGACTGGTACGGCATCGAGGCCCTGTACTCCGCCCAGGACCTGCCGCCGGCCATCTCCCCGGCGGTGAGCCGGGCCGCGGCCCCGGTCTTCGCGGCGGGTGGAATGCGCGGCGACCGGCAGCTCGGCAAGGTCACGAGCCTCGGCTGGAGCCCGATCCTCAAGCAGGCGATCGGCCTGGCCTCCGTGCCGGCCGCGTACGAGGCGCCCGGCTCGAAGCTCGCGGTCGAGTGGACCGTCGAGGGCCGCCGCGGCCGCGTCGCCGCGACCGTCGTCCCGCTGCCGTTCCTCGACCTGCCCCGGAAGCGGGCCTGACCAGGGCTCGACCGTGGCGTCCCGCATCCGGCCGCGAGACATCGGCCTGATCGCGCTCGGCCTGGCCGTCGGACTGACGGTCGCCTGGCTGGACAGCCGGCCGGGCTGGGACGATGCCGGGATCACGACCGGACTGCTCGTCGCCGGAGGGGCCGTGGTCGCGGTCATCGACGGCCGCCGACCGTGGCTCTGGACGGCTCTCGTCGGTGGCCCGCTGCCGGTCGTGGAGGTACCGGGGTCGGGCTCGGCGGCGCCGTTCGTCGCGCTGCTCTTCGCCGCGATCGGTGTCACGATCGGCATCCTCATCCGGCGAGCCGTGCCGGCCGGCGCATCGACGACCTAGCGAGGAGGGTCTCGTGGCCGATCTCGTGCTGCTGCTGTTCATCGGCGGCCTGGCGCTCGCCGGCTGGCGGAGCGGCTTCGTACGCCGCCTGATCGGCCTGGCGTTCCTGGTGGTGTCGTTCCTCGCCGGCGCCTACGTGCGCGTGCCCGCCGGGGCCGTCGTCCACTCGGTCCTGCCGAAGATCCCGCAGGCCTACGCCGAGATGGTCGGCTACTCGGTCGCCTTCGCCATCCTGCTCGTCGGCCTCAACCTCGTCGCAAAGCCGATCCTCCAGCGCGCGCCGCAGCACGGCTTGTCGCGAACGACGGATGCTGCCCTCGGCGCGATCCTGGGGTTCGCCGAGGCGGT
>DATEZX010000251.1:0-23743 GCA_035255225.1 Candidatus Limnocylindrales bacterium | reverse complement strand
ACGATCGAAGCCGGCGACTCGAAGACGTCGTCGGTGACCTCCATCGCCGTCAGGCCGTGGCGCTCGAACATCTTCGCCCCGACCTCGGTCTGGAGGTCGTGGAAGGCCGGCAGGCAGTGCAGGAGCCTGACATCGGGATTGCCCGATCGCGCGAGCATCGCCGCATCGACCTGGTAGGGCCGCAGGAGCTTGATCCGCTCGTCCCAGGTCGACTCGGGCTCGCCCATCGAGACCCACACGTCGGTGTAGATCGCGTCGACGCCCCGCACCCCCTCGGCGATGGACTCGGTGACCTCGATCCGGGCGCCGCTGCGCGCGGCGAGCTCGCGGGCGCAGGCGAGGAAGTCGGGTCGTGGCCAGACGGCCTCGGGCGCGACGACCCGGAGGTCCATGCCCATGGTCGCGCAGCCGATGAGGAGCTCGTCGCCCATGTTGCCGCGGGCGTCGCCGACGTAGGCGAGGGCCATCTCCGACAGGGGCCTGGCGATGTGTTCGCGGAGCGTCAGCAGATCGGCCAGGACCTGGGTCGGGTGGTCCTCGTCGGTCAGGCCGTTGTAGACGGGCACGCCCGACCACGCCGCGAGGGCCTCGACGTCGGCCTGGCGGAAGCCGCGGAACTCGATGGCGTCATAGACCCGGCCGAGGACGCGAGCCGTGTCCTTGACCGATTCCTTCTTGCCGATGTGGCTGCCCGTCGGGCCGAGGTACGTCACGTGGGCGCCCTGGTCGTAGGCGGCGACCTCGAAGCCGATCCGGGTCCGGGTGGAGTCCTTCTCGAAGATCAGCGCGATCGACTTGCCGCCGAGGCGGCGGATCTCCCGGCGCTCGCGCTTCTCGGCCTTGAGCCGTGCGGCGAGGTCGAGGAGGTGCTCGATCTCGGGCTGCGAGAAGTCGCGGAGGCTGAGGAACGACCGACCGTAGAGATCGATTCGAAGGTCGAGGACCATCGCCGGCTCCCGAACACTGGCGGCGCGGCTGGGTTCCGAGCCCGAACGCGCCGTGCCGGCGTCCGGGTTGTCAGGACCTTCGAGCCTGCGAGCGCCACGGCCTCGGTGTCACGGTCCGGGCGGCCCCTTGCAGGCGGGCAGGTCGGTCCGGCGCTGCTCAGCCGAACGCGTCGCTCGGCAGGTCGCCGATACCGGCCGACGCGAGGATGAGCCGCGCGGCGACGCCCTCGTCGATGTCCTCGACCGACCTGTATGTGAGCCAGCGCGCCCGCTTCGTGATCCCCTCCCCGTCCATGAGCCGCTCGGGGTCGGCGAGCAGGATGCCCTGCGGGAAGCCGAGGTGGACGTGCTCTCGCTCGGGGAAGACCCAGGCGAAGAACGGTGACCGGCGACCCTTCGGGAGGTCGAAGCCGATGACGCGCCAGCCGACGCGCACCCGCTCCGTGGCCTCGGGAATCGCGCCGCGGATGATCGACCGGAGGCGGTTGGCGATGGCCCGCTGCGTCGGCGAGCAGCTCTCGAGGAAGGCCTCGACCGGCATCTCGGGTCGAGGCGCGGCGCGACGTCGGGCGGTGGCGCGGATGGGACGCGGATCGGCCATGGCGTAGACTATGCCCGTACCCCGAACAGTCGTTCGGTCCTGTGGGGATGCGTGGTCTCGACAGGGTCTGGCTGTCGGTGGACGCGAGCCGAGGTGCCGTCAGGCCTCGCTAAACAGGCGGCAAACCGAAGTACCTGCCAACAAGCAGTCGACTCTCGCCCTCGCGGCCTAAGGCCGTTTAGGTGAGCGTGGAAGCAGCCTCGATCCCGCGGGCTGTGGAAGCGTCATGCAGCGGGGTTGCGGTCCGGACGAGCGTCGCGTAGTCCGGGATCAAGCCCGATCTAGGGGCACGTGACTGGACCTCGGAGCAGGGTGCCGATCCTCGGCCCCGGGGTCGACGCAAATGATCGGACACGCTCGTAGTGGCTGCCGGCGAAGGGTCCTGGACGGGGAGTTCGACTCTCCCCCATCTCCACCACCATCTCACGCGTCCACCCCTGGCCGGCGGCGGCGCGCCGCGCGCCGGTCGCGAGAGTCAGACGGTCATGAGCCTTGGGATCCGCGCCGAACGACCCGCCGATGCGAGCCCCGTCCGCGAGGTGCTGGAGCAAGCGTTCGCGGGGGAGCCCGAGGTGGTCGCCCTGGAGGAGGCGCTCCAGGCGCGGGCGGACAGCGTCGGGTTCGTCGCGGAGGTCGACGGGCGGGTTGTCGGGCAGGTCCGCCTGACTCGGGGCTGGATCGACGCGGAGCCCCGCCTCGTCGAGGTCCTCGTGCTCAGCCCGCTGTCCGTCCTGCCCGACTGCCAGCGGCGGGGCATCGGCAGGGCCCTGGTTGCGCACGCCGTCGAGCATGCGCAGGCGATGGGCGCCCCCGCGGTCTTCCTCGAAGGCTCGCCGACGTATTACGCGCGCCTCGGGTGGCGACCGGCGAGCGAGCTCGGCGTGACGCCTCCGTCCACGCGAATCCCGCCGCCGGCGTTCCAGGTCGTCCCCCTCGCTGGCTGGGAGGACTGGATGCGCGGCGCGCTCGTCTACGCCGAGCCATTCTGGGCCCACGACTGCGTTGGGCTTCGCGGCGAGCGTCTTGCCGCGACCCGCGAGTCATCGCCGGAGCCTTGAGTCCCTAGCGCCAGCCGAGCTCCGGGGCGACGTACCTGAGGATGCTCTCGATGGCGTGGGCGTTGTACTCCACGCCGAGCTGGTTCGGGACGGTCAGCAGGAGCGTGTCCGCGGCCTGGATGGCGGTGTCCTCGGCCAGCTGCTTGACGAGGACATCGGGCTCCGCGGCGTACGAGCGCCCGAAGATCGCCTTCGTCTGAGCGTCGAGGTAGCCGACGTGGTCCGCCTCCTGATTGCCGCGACCGAAGAAGGCGCGGTCGCGATCGTCGACGAGCGCGAAGACGCTCCGACTGACGGAGACGCGAGGCTCGCGCTGGTGGCCGGCCGCGGTCCAGGCCTCGCGGAACAATCGGATCTGCTCGGCCTGGAGCACGTGGAAGGGCACACCGGCGTCCTCGGTCATGAGCGTCGAGGACATCATGTTGAGCCCCTGCTTGGCGGCCCATTCCGCGGTTGCCCGCGAGCCGGCGCCCCACCAGATCCGGTCGCGGAGGCCCGGCGAGTACGGCTCGGGGCGGAGCAGGCCCGGAGGGTTCGGGAACATCGGCGTCGGGTTCGGCTGTGCGAAACCAGCCCCGGTCAGGACCTGGAGGAAGACCTCGGTGTGCTGGCGGGCCATGTCCGCGTCGGTCTGGCCCTCCGCCGGCGCGTAGCCGAAGTAGCGGAAGCCGTCGATGACCTGCTCCGGCGAGCCGCGGCTGATCCCGAGCTGGAGACGTCCGCCGGCGATGAGGTCGGCCGCGCCTGCATCCTCGGCCATGTACAGCGGGTTCTCGTAGCGCATGTCGACGACGGCGGTACCGATCTCGATCCGCTTCGTCCGGGCACCGACTGCCGCGAGGAGTGGGAACGGCGAGGCGAGCTGCTGGGCGAAGTGGTGGACGCGGAAGTAGGCGCCGTCGGCGCCGAGCGACTCGACCGCCTCCGCGAGCTCGATCGACTGAAGCAGCGCGTCCGCACCGGACCGCACCTCGGAGTAGGGCGAGGCCGACCAGTGCCCGAACGAGAGGAAGCCGATCTTCTTCATGGCACGCGCTTCTTCAGGGCACGCGTTGCTTTACGTGGCCGGACGCTGGTTCAGACGTTACGGGGCAGGACCACGATCCGGCGGTTGGGCTCCTCGCCGATCGACTGTGTGGCGACGTCCGGATTGTTCCGCAGCGCGAGGTGGATCCAGCGACGCTCGAGGGCCGGCATCGGCTCCAGCTGGAGCATCTTGCCCGTCTCGAGGACCCGGCCCGCCGCCCGCTCGGCGATCTCCCGAAGCTGGCGCTCGCGCCGCCCGCGGTAGTCCTCGACGTCGACGAGGACCCGGGTCCAGGCGCCCATCTCGCGAGACAGCATGAGATTGACGAGGTGCTGCAGGGCCGACAGGCGCTCGCCCTTGCGGCCGATGAGCGCCCCGAGCGCGTCGCGCTCCTCGCCCTCGCCGAGGACGTTGAGACGGCTTGTCTCGCCGGCCTCGACCTCGACCCGAACGTCGAAGCCCATGAGAACGAGCAGCCGCTCGAGGATGACCTTGCCGGCGGCGAGCGCCTCGGGCGACGCCTCCGCGGCCTCGAGCTCGGCGCGCTCCGCGGCGACCGAGCCGCGGGCCGCCGTGACCTCGGCCTCCTCACGCTCGGTCAGCCCGACACCGCCCCGACCGTCGCCAGGACCGCCCTCTCGCGCGGGTCCCTCGGCCCGCCCTCGGTCGTCGAACCGTCGGCGCCGATCGTCGCGCCGGCCGCCGGCGCCGCCGTTCGCGGACCCGGGCGCCGGTGCCGCGGCAGGCGCGGCCCCCTCCCGAGCGGGTCCTCCGGACCGTCGCTCCCCGAAGCGCTCGCCACCACCTCGGTCGTCGCGCGAGGGCCCTGCGGGCCGGGGGCGGTCGCCGTAGCCGCGATCACGGTCGCCATAGCCTCGTCCCCCACGATCGCCGTCGCGCGTGGGTCCTCCGGACCGCCCGCGGTCGCGGTCGCCGAAGCGGTCCCGCCGGCCGAAGCCGCGGTCTTCGTCGCGGTCACGCGGAGGTGGCGTCGGGAGTGGCTTCGCGGCCGCCGCCTCACGCTTCGGGGCGGCGCCGCCGAGCGCGGAGCGCGGCGCGGCGAGGACGCGGGCCGGCTCGGCACCCATCCCCAGGACGCCCCGGCTGCCCGGGGTCAGGATCTCGAAATCGAGGTCGTCCAGCCCGACGCCGAACTCCTCGCGGGCGTTCTTCAGCGCCTCCTCGACGCTCTTGCCCGTGAACTCGCGGTAGGCATCCATGGCACTCATGTCAACGACGTCTCCCACGCCGGCCCTGGCGGCCCCGTTGGCGAATCGTGGCGTTCGCCGAGACGGAGCGGTCGAGGGCCGACCGTTGCGGGGTGGGCCGCGCGGGCGCTCCCGCCGCGCGCGAGGATGGGGGCGGCGCCGTGGGTGCGGCGACCGGGAAGCGCGGTTTGTGATCCCGGGCGAAGGCCGGGGTCCAGCCGAAGAACGGGAACATCCCGCCCCAACCGGTGGTGAGGAACTGCTGGACGAACTGGTAGACGGTGGCCACCAGCAGGTAGATGTACAGGCCCACGGGGATCGAGTTCCCGGCCAGGAGGAAGATCAGCGGCACGAACAGCATCGTCTGGCGCTGGGTCCTGGCGGCCTGGTCGAGCGGCTTGCTCGGGTCGTGGGGCGGCAGCGCCATCCGCGAGGCGAAGATCGACAGGACGACGTACACGATCGCCAGGAGCGAGATCCCGATCGCCGTCCCGGGGATGTCGAAGACTGATGGCTGGCTGGCGTCGACGCCGCCGAGCCACGCGACGTGGCTGTTCAGGCAGGGCTGGATGACACCCGGCGGCGGCGGGCTGGCCGGGCAGCCGAGATCGAAGACCCGGAAGCCGAACACATTCATCATCGCCTGGGGGTTCCAGTTCTGGAGCCCGTCACGGATGACGGTGTACATCGGGATCAGGAGGAGCATCGGCAGGAAGCCGACGAGGCAGCCGGCCTGGCTCACGCCGCGCTCGCGGTAGAGCTCTGACATCGCCTGCTGCTGCTGGACCCGGTCCTTGTAGCGCCGCTGCAGCTCCTTGATCTCGGGCTGGAGGGCCTGGAGCTGGCGCATCGAGACCATCTGGCGCCGGATCAGCGGGACCATCGCGGTCCGCACGATGATCGTCATGATGACGATCGCGATGCCGATGTCACCGACCACCCGGTCGATCGCGACGAGGAGCAGCAGCAGCCCCTGGAAGACCGGCGTGTAGATCCACGCCAGCAGCGACACCGGGTCCGCGCCGAGCGGCGCCGGGACCAGGGCCTGCTGGGGCGTCGGCGTCGGCGTCGGAAGGGGCGTCTGGCCCGGGGCGAGCGACGGCTGGACGGGGCTCCCGGCGCAGGCCACGAGGACGACCGCGAGCCCGACGAGCAGCAGGCCGAGGAAGATCGCTCGGCGGGCCGTCGGGTGGCGGGTCAACGGATGGCGGATCATCGGACCGGGTCGTAGCCGCCGGGATGGCCGGGGTGACATCGCGCGATCCGGCGCAGGCCCATCCAGCTGCCGCGGACGAGGCCGTAGCGCTCGATCGCCTGCTCGGTGTAGACCGAGCACGTCGGCTGATAGCGGCATGGCGACGGCAGCCAGGCGAAGGCGAATCGATAGGCGTGGATCAGGCCGATCCCCAGCTGCTTCACGCCGCCCCGTCTCGATGCACGTTGAGCCGCTCGCCTCCAAGCACTCCGCTCCGCCTGAGCAGCCGTGTCAATGTCTCCACCATGGCCCGGTGGTCGGCGGTCACGAGGCCTGGCCTCGCGACGATCAGGACGTCCCATCCGGGCCGGAGCTGGTATGCCATCCCGCGGATCACCTCCCGAAGTCGCCGGCGAACCCGGTTCCGGACGACGGCCGAGCCGAGGGCCCGGCTCGTCGCCAGACCGAAGCGCGTCGTGCCGAGGTCGGTCCGGAGAACCCTCGTCGCGAGGAGGGGGTGGGATCGCATCGTCCCCCGCTCCATGAGCGCCGCGAAGTCCTGCGGGCTGGAGAGCATCACGAGGCGCGGCGGTCGAGGGCCGCGCTCGGTGGTCAGACCGACAGGCGCTTGCGACCGCGAGCCCGGCGCGCGGCCAGGACTCGGCGACCGCCCGTGGTCTTCATCCGGGCGCGGAAGCCGTGCTCCTTGGCGCGGTGACGCTTCTTGGGCTGGTAGGTCTGCTTCATCGTGCCTGCGCGAGATCCTCTCCATCGGGCCTCGGGGTTCCGTCATCCTTGACCCCGAAAGGCACGCAAACGCGCCGTCGCCCCGACGGGGCGTGGCGCGTTCATCGTTCGGCGGATCATAGGTCTGGCCCGAAAAGGGTGTCAAACGGCCCGACGCCATCGCCGGAGGTCATACTCCCCCGGAGTATCGCGGAATCGCCTTGCGATGGCCCCGGGGCGGTGCTATCGTTCGCGCCCCGACGCCCCCCGAAGGGTCCCACCCCGACCGCTCGGAGCCCGCCGGAGACCGTTCGCTCGCCCCGCGAACCCGCTTCGAATGACGGACTGACCATCGCCCATCGTCGCCACGGCTCCCGGCAACCGCGGTCCGCGCCGACCATCCAGCCCACCCCGACAGAGAGTCGACATCGACCGAATGGACGCGAAGCAGGTCTGGCGCGCTGCCCTCGGAGAGCTGCAGGTCTCCCTGTCGCCGGCGAACTTCGAGACCTGGCTCCGGGACACCGCCCTCGTCGAGGTCGATGACAGCCGCTTCCGCATCGCGGTCCCCAACGGCTTCGCGAAGGACTGGCTCGAGAGCCGCTACCGCTCGCTGATCTCCCAGACGCTGGCCCGGGTCGTCGGCTACAGCGTCCAGGTCGAGTTCCTCGTCGGCCCGACCCCCGAGGCGCCGGCCCGGGACGAGACGGATGGCCGCGATGACGGGCTCGGCCTCGAGGCGGCGGCCGCGACCCGCGCGCCCGTCGCGGCGGCGAGCAACGGCCACGCGATGAGCAGCATGCCGGCGCGCTCCGGTCCACCGGCGTCCCAGCAGGTCCGCGTCGAGCCGACCCGGGTCGGCGGCGAGGGTGGGGCCAGCAACCTCAACCCTCGCTACACCTTCGCCAACTTCATCGTCGGCTCGGCCAACCGGCTGGCCCATGCCGCCTCGCTGTCGGTCGCCGAGCGGCCCGGCCACGCCTACAACCCGCTGTTCCTGTACGGCGGGGTGGGCCTTGGCAAGACCCACCTCATGCACGCCATCGGCAACCAGGTCATCGCGAAGTTCCCGCGCAAGCGGGTCGTCTACGCGACCAGCGAGAAGTTCACCAATGAGTTCATCACGTCGATCCAGCAGGGCAAGATCGACGAGTTCCGGTCGCGTTACCGGCGGATCGACGTCCTGCTCATCGACGACATCCAGTTCATCGCCGACAAGGAACGGACCCAGGAGGAGTTCTTCCACACCTTCAACGCGATCCACGAGGATGGCAAGCAGATCGTCCTGTCGAGCGATCGCCCGCCGAAGGCCATCCTGACCCTCGAGGAGCGGCTGCGGTCGCGCTTCGAGTGGGGCCTCATCGCCGACCTGACGGCGCCGGACCTCGAGACCCGGATCGCGATCCTCCGGGCCAAGGCCGAGGAGGGGGCCGTCCCGATCACCTCCGACGTCATCGAGTTCATCGCCCGGAAGGTCGTGTCGAACATCCGGGAGCTCGAGGGCGCCCTCAACCGCATCGTGGCCTACGCCTCGATGGGCGCGATGCCGATCTCGATCGAGCTCGCGCAGGCGGTCCTGTCGAACGTCCTCTACAACCCCAAGAAGCGCCAGATCACGCCCGAGCGGATCGCCAAGGCCGTGTCCGAGTACTACGGCGTCGGGCTCGACGCGCTGCGCGGCCAGAAGCGTGACAAGGCGATCGTCGTGCCGCGCCAGATCGCGATGTTCCTGATGCGCGAGGAGACCGACGTCTCGCTCCTCCGGATCGGCGCCGAGCTCGGCGGGCGAGACCACTCGACGGTCCTCCACGCCTGCGACAAGATCACCCGCGAGTCGGCGGGCAACGACGAGCTGCGGCGCGAGATCGCGGCGGTCCGCGAGCTCATCTACGCCGACTGACGCGCGCTGACGCCATGCGGGCGCCGGCGCCCGGCCCGCCCGGTGCGCATGCGCAACCCATCAGACCCGGTGTGGACGGCGGGCTCGAACGCTGTTGGTAAGCGACTCGTCGTCAGGCGACACGCGGCGCCTGGTATGTGGATGTACCGCTCGCCCGTCCCGGGCCCACGGTCGCGAGTCCTCGCCCCGTCCACGAGTCGTCCCGCCGCGACCCACCGCCGGAGACCGCCGATCCACCGTCGGCGCCGGGTCGTCGACAGGCCTGGCCAGCACGCCCGAACGCAGGCCGTCCACCGCTTCCACACCATGATGACGATGATGACGGAGCTCAGAGAATCGGCGAAGATACACACACCGATCGACTGCGCCCGGGACTTGCCGGTTCGAGCGGGTCTGACGCGCTCTGGGCGCTGAGCCCTCGTCCGCCGATCTCGTCCTGGTGTTCTCGTGGAAGCCTTGGGAGTGGACCTCCAGTGAAGCTCTCGGTCATGCAGGAGAACCTGGCGCGCGGCCTGTCCGTGGTCAGCCGGGCCATCTCGACTCGCAGCACCCTGCCGGTGCTCGCCAACGTCCTCCTCCGCACCGAGGATGGCGGACTCCGCCTCACGACGACCAACCTCGAGATCGGGCTGGTCTACTGGGTCCCGGCCAAGGTCGAGGCCGACGGCGCGACCACCGTCCCGGCCAAGCTCCTGACGGACCTCGTCACCGCCCTCCCAGGCGGCTCGAAGGTCGAGCTCGAGACCGGCGCCAACGAGACCCTCCACCTGACCGCCGGGCCGTTCCAGTCACACCTCAAGGGCATCGATGCCGACGAGTTCCCGTCGATCCAGGCGGTCGGCGAGCGGCCGACGACGCGGATCGCCCAGGCCGTCCTCAAGCGGGCCCTCGAGGAGACCGCCTTCGCGGCGGCCACCGATGAGGCTCGACCGATCCTGACCGGCGTGCTGTGGCGGTTCGACGGCGACAGCGTGACCTTCGCCGCGGCGGACAACTACCGGATCGCGGTGAAGACCATCCCGATCCTCGACCCGGTCTCCGAGACGAGCGTCGTGATCCCGGCGCGGGCCCTGACCGAGCTCATGCGGATCCTCGGCGACAACGACGAGCCGGTCGACGTCGTCATCGCCCAGAGCCGCAACCAGGTCCTGTTCCACCTCCAGGTCGACCAGCCGATCGACCTCGTCAGCCGGCTCATCGACGGCCAGTTCCCGAACTACCAGTCCGTCCTGCCGAAGGCCCACACCACCCGCGCCATCCTCGATCGTGAGGAGTTGCTGCGGGCCGTCCGACCGGCCGCCCTGATCGCCCACGAGTCGGCCAACATCGTGAAGCTCCAGATCTCGTCGAACGGCGAATCAGGCATCGTGGTCAGCGCCAACGCCGAGATCGGCGACCATGTCGGCCAGGTCGAGGCGGACGTCGAGGGCGATGGCACTTCGATCGCCTTCAACGCCAAGTACCTCGCCGACGTCCTCGAAAAGGTCACCGCGGACCAGTTCGCGCTGGAGCTCCAGGGCCCACTCGCGCCTGGGGTGTTCAAGCCCGTCGGCGACGACCGCTACGTCCACGTCGTCATGCCGGTCCGGACGACCTCCTGATCCTTTCCTCGCTCCGGCTCGAGGCTTTCCGCGGGTACGCGGCGCTCGACGCGGCCTTCGGCTCCGGGCCGCAGCTCGTCTGGGGCCCGAACGCGGCCGGCAAGACGAGCCTCCTCGAGGCGATCGTCGTCCTGGCGTGGGGCCACTCCCACCGCTCGACGTCGGATCACGAGCTCATCCGGTGGGGCGCCGACGTCGCGCGGGTCGAGGGCTCGAGCGACGCCTCGGACCTCGAGGTCGCGCTCGTGCGCCCCGGCTCCGCGGCGGCGGCCGGCGGGGCCCGGAAGCGGATCCGGGTCAACGGCGTCGCCCGGCGGGCGAGCGCCCTTGCCGAGCGGCTGCGGATCGTCCTGTTCGCTCCGGAGGACATGCTCCTCGTCGTCGGGTCGCCGGCCCTGCGGCGGGCCACGGTCGACCGGCTGGCGAGCCAGCTCTGGCCGGCGTACGGCGACGCCCTCGGGACGTACGGCCGGGCGCTCCAGCAGCGCAACGGCCTGCTCCGGCTCATTCGCGAGGAAGCGGCGACGCGCGACGAGCTCCGGTACTGGGACGAGCCGTTCCTCGCCGCCGGAGCGGAGCTCGTCGCCGGGCGCCACCGGCTGCTGGCCGAGCTGGCGGCGCCACTGACGGCGGCGCACGCCGAGATCGCGCCCGAGGAGGGTGGAGTCGCTGCCCTCGGCCTCCGCTACCTCACCAACGCCGAGGTCGGGCCCGACGAGTCGCCCCGGGACGCGCTGAGCCGGCGGTTGCGTGAGACGGCCGAGAAGGAGGTCTGGAACGGGACCACGCTCGTCGGGCCGCATCGTGACGACGTCGCGTTCGAGCAGGCCGGGCGCGACCTGGCCGCCTTCGCGTCGCGCGGCCAGCAGCGGACCGCCATCCTGGCCCTCAAGCTCGCCGAGCTCGACCTCCTCGCCGGGCATGATGGGAGGCCCCCGCTCCTGCTCCTCGACGACGTGTTCTCCGAGCTCGATCCGGCCCGCCGGTCGCACCTGGTGCGGCGGATCGCCGAGCTGCCACAGGCCTTCGTGACGACGACATCGCTCGAGGACCTGGATCCCGCCCTCCTCGCCATCGCGGCGACGTGGGAGGTGCGGGCCGAAGGCGGCCCCGGCGGGATCGATGCCGCGGGCGACGGGGCAGCCGCGGTGCTCATCGCGGGCGGGTCGGCGAGCGGCGCCGCGCATGCGAGCCGCGGATGAGCGACGAGGAGCCTCGCCGGCGCCGGCCGATGGCGCGGATCGGCGACCTCATCCCCGAGGCCGCTGCACGGCTGGGCCTGGCCGACGAGCTCCGCCGGGGCCGGGCGGTCTCGACCTTCGACGCCATCGTGGCTGAGCTGGCGCCAGCGGCCCACGGCGCGTGCCGCGCGATCCGGGTCGACGGCGCGACGCTCGTCGTCGAGGCCGACGCCCCGATCGTGGCCCAGGAGCTGCGGCTCCACGCGCTCGACCTCCGCGACGCATTCCGGGCGGCGCCCGCGGGTGCGCCGATCGAGGACCTCCGCATCACGGTTCGCCCGCCCAGAGCGTCTTCCCGGGCGTCTCGCGATCGGTGACGTATGCCGGTCGGCTGATGCCGTCCGGCCGAGGTCCCGTGCGATAATCCCCGCCCCACGCCGCATTCCCGCACTGGTCGGAGGCATCTTTGGCCCACCGGCTCCAGATGAAGCTCGGCGTCGTCCCCGAGGCTGATCGCCTACCGGACTCGCCCGACACGGTCCTCCATGTCGAGCCGCGGGTCGGTTCGCAGACGCGGACGAAGGGCCACCTCTACCTGCTCGTCACGTCGCGCGTGCCCGGTCACAAGGCCCGCGAGGCGACTCGCCTCGTCGCCGACTCGATCCGGGCCGAGTACTACTACGACGAGTCGGCCGGGATCCGGGTCTGCCTCGCGAAGGCGATCGTCGCGGCGAACCGCCGCCTCAGCCACGCTCGCGAGCGTGCCGCGCTGGGCAGTGCCGCGAGCGACGACAGTGGCCCGGTCGGCGTGGCGGTGGCCGTCGTCCGCGACAACGAGCTGTACGTCTGCACGGTCGGTCCCGCGGAGGCCTACCTGAGCCGCGGCGCGAGGCTGTCCACGCTGCCAGACCCGCACCGCGACCGAGGCCTGCCCGCGACCGAGCTCGAGCCCGACGTCTGGCGCGGCGAGGTCAGTCTCGGCGACCAGCTCCTGCTCGTCTCACCCGCGGTCTCGGAGCGGCTCGGGCCGGAGGAGCTCAAGGACGCCCTCGTGACCCTCCACCCGCAGGCAGCCGTCGAGCGCCTCCACGCCCGCTACACCGCGGCCGCCGGGACGGGCAGTGACGGTGCGATCACGCTCGAGGTCGGCGAGGTCGCCACCGCTCGCTCGGGCCGCGCTCCGGTGGCCGTGCGGCCTGCCGAGCCGCTGGCCGGCGTCCCGGACCGCTCGCCGATCCCGCTCGCGGACTCCGTGGTCGGCGGGGTGGCGGCGGCCCAGTCTGCGGCGACCTCTGCCCGGGCCGCGGCCGGCGGCCTGCTCGGCCGCCTCCTGCGCCGGGTCCAGGACGCCCTCCCGGCGCGGGCGCCCGGCGAGCGGCGGGTGACCCCGATGACCGCCCGGCGGGAGACGCAGCAGCGGGCCGCCGTGGCCATCCTCTCGATCCTCGTCGTGGTCGGAGTCCTCGGCGCCGGCGTGTACGTCCTCGGCGGCCACAGGTTCCCCGGCCAGGCGATCCAGTCGCTCGAGGCCGGCCAGCAGGCGCTCCAGACGGCGCAGCAGGACCTCGACCGGGTGCTCGGGCCGGGCGTCGATCTCGTGGCCAACGACCCCCGCAAGGCAGCGACGCTCCTCAACGACGCGATCGTCAACCTCACGGCCGCCGCCGGGGCCGGTATCCCGGCCGCGACGATCGACCCGCTGCGGGCCAGGGCCGTCGCGGCCATCGATCGGCTGTACCACATGCTCGACGTCGGGGACTCGATCAGGTTCGCCTTCCCGACGGGCCAGAACACCGACCTGCAGGGGCTCGTCAGGGGTCCCGACGGGGCGCCGTTCGTGCTCGATGCCGGCACCAAGGCCGTCTACCGGATCGACGTCCACGGCGGCAAGGCGACGGTGGTCTTCCGAGCAGGGACCAAGGCCGCCGGCAGCACCGAGGGAACGCCCGAGCTGCTCGCCGTCGGCGCGCGCGACCTCCTGATCCTCGACTCGAAGAGCGTCGTGTGGCGCTGGCGGGCGGCCGACACGCAGGGCCACGGGACGCTCGCCATCGTCCGAGTCAACGGCTCGTCCGAGTGGGGCGGCAACGTCAAGGCCATCGGGACATTCCTGCGCAACGCCGATGCGGGTCTCTACAACCTCTACGTCGTCGACCCGCCGCAGCAGCAGGTCCTGGCCTACGCGCCGGCCATCACCGGCCAGGGCTTCCCGTCCATCCCGACCGGCCGGCTGGCATCGCCGCGCGACGTGTCCGGCGTCACGGCGATGTACATCGACGGCGATATCTGGCTGGCCGATGGCGGCCAGCTGCTGCGGATCGTGAACGGCGGGACCGAGGGCTGGACGGCCGAGGACCCGGGCGACGGCGTGATCCGGAGCGCGCCGAGCTTCACCCTCGTGACGAGCGGCGCGGCACGGCGCGAGGGACGCGTCTACGGCTACGACCCGGCGAACCGGCGGGTCATCGCCTACCTCAAGAGTGACGGCTCGTTCGTCGAGCAATACCGTCTCGGCGGTGGCGACACGGGCTGGGCCGATCTTCGATCGTGGTACGTCGAGCCCGGCGTCGGTGACCAGCCCGACACGCTCGTCTGGATCTCGGCGGCCGCGATCCACGCGACGATCCTCGAGCCGCCCACCACCGCGCCCACGGCCTCGCCCGGCCCGACCGCGGCGCCGACCAGGGCGCCATCGCCTCGGCCCTCGACGCGGCCGTGATCCCGCTTCGGGATCGCAACCCGACGCGCTCGACCCCGGTCGTCACGTTCGGGCTCATCGCGGCCTGCTTCATCGTCTTCGCCCTGGAGCTGTGGATCAGCTTCGATGGCGGCGACCGGGCCCTCGAGCGGTTCCTGGACGAGTGGGGCGCCGTGCCGTCGAAGATCAGCGCCGCGATCGGCCAGGGCGACTACCTGTCGCCGCCGCTGCTGGGGATCCTGACGAGCCTGTTCCTGCACGGCGGCTGGCTGCACATCCTGGGCAACATGCTGTTCCTGTGGATCTTCGGCAACAACGTCGAGGACCGCCTCGGCCGGATCCCGTTCCTGGTGTTCTACGTGCTCGGCGGCCTCGCGGCCGGCCTGAGCCAGGTCTGGATCGCGCCCGACTCGAGCGTTCCCCTCGTCGGCGCGTCTGGCGCCATCGCCGCCGTGCTGGGCCTGTACTTCGTCCTGTGGCCGGGGGCGCGGATCACCTCGCTCGTGTTCCTGGGCTTCTTCTACCAGCTCGCCGAGGTGCCGGCGCTCATCGTCCTGGGCTACTGGTTCGTGCTCCAGCTGCTCAGCGGCGTGACGTCCCTGGGCGCTGCGACCGCCGAGAGTGGCGTCGCCTTCTTCGCCCACATCGGCGGCTTCGTCGTCGGCATGGCCGTCGGGCTCGTCGTGCGAGCGACCGGCATCGGGGGCTCGGCGGTTTCGCGACCGTACGTCTGACCGATGGGATAATCGGACGATGGACGGGCTAGTCGAGATGGTCGTCGAGAGCGTCCGCGTCCACATGCTCTCGAACCGCCACGTCGTGATCCTCAAGGACGTCGAGCAGGACCGCTACCTGCCGATCTGGATCGGCGCCTGGGAGGCGAGCGCGATCGCCATGCGCCTCCAGGGCCTGACCGCCGAGCGGCCGCTCACCCACGACCTCTTCGCCGCGACGCTCGAGCAGCTCGACGTGCGCGTCAACCGGGTGGTCATCTCGGAGCTGGCCGACGAGACCTACCACGCCCGGCTGTACCTCCAGCAGGACGGCCGCGAGGTGGAGGTCGACGCCCGGCCCTCAGATGCCCTGGCGCTCGCCGTGCGGACGGACGTCCCGATCTACGCTGCCGAGGCCGTCCTCGCCCAGGCGGCGCTGGGCGGCGACCCGGACCAGGAGGACGAGGGCGAGACGGCCGGGGGTGAGGCCGAGCGGGCCGGGTCGGGCGGTGGGCCGCGTGAGCGGGGCGGCCGCCGGCGGATCCCCCTGGAACGGGTCGGGGAGGGGATCGTCGACCCGCGCCTCAACCTGTTCCGCGACTTCGTGAACTCGCTCGATGTCGATCCGGGCGCCGGCGAGGGACCCCAGGGCCAGGGCGGGTCCGGGGGCAGCAGGCCGGGCGGCGGCAAGCCCGGCGGCGGCAAGCCCGGCGGCGGCAAGCCCGGCGGCAGCCGGCCCAACTAGGCCTCGCGCGTCCGGCCGCGTCCGGCCGGGTCAGACCCCCGGGCGCTCGGACCCCGGGCGTCAGCTGCCGAGGATGGGGCTGCCCCTCCGGAGGGCGGTCCGCGGGTTGGCCCACAGGCGCAGGCGGAGCGACCAGAAGTCCCGGACCGCTCGAAGGATGACCGACAGCCTGGCCCCCGTGGGGCGGCCCGCCAGCCGGGGGTAGTGCGGGACGCCGACCTCGGCGACCCGATGGCCGGCCGCCTCGAGCTTGATGAGCAGCTCGGCCGAGAAGAACGCCCCACCGGACTCGACGGCGATGCCATCGAGGGCCGATCGTCGGAAGACCTTGCAGGCGCAGTCGACGTCGCGGACCCGCAGGCCGAAGAAGATCCGGTTGGCGAGCCGGTACAGGCGCGCGTAGACCGTTCGTACCATCGGGTCGGCCCGCCGCAGCCGGTAGCCGACCACGACGTCCGGTCCGTCCCGGCCCGATTGCCCGATGGCCTCGAGCAGACGCCCGAGGTCGGCGACCCGGAACTGCCGGTCGCCGTCGGTGAAGCCGATGACACCGAACCGCGCGTTCGCGAATCCGGTCCGGAGCGCCGCGCCGTAGCCCAGATTCGTCGGGTGGTGGGCGGCCCGGACCTCGGGGTGGAGGGCCGCCAGCTCGTCGGCGATGGCCGGTGTCGTGTCGCGCGAGCCGTCGTCGACGATGACGATCTCGAAGCGCTCGGCCAGGGCGGGCAGGGCCTCGAGCGCCTCGGCGACGAGGCCACGCAGGTTGGCCTCCTCGTTGTGCGCCGGGAAGAAGTACGACAGCTCAGGCAGGCGGCTCATGACTCGTTCATCCCCATCCGGCCACCGAGCGCCTCGGAGGGCTCACCCGGCCGCATCGGCCCGGTAGCCTCGTCTGGTCCGTCGGCTCCGACGGCGCCGAGGACCCGGTACACGCCCAGGTTGCCGCCGCCGGCGACGAGGTCCAGCCGGTAGGCGGCCAGGACCTCGGCGAGGTCGTGGTCGTTGGCACGGATGATGTATACGGGCTTCGTGCCAAGGAATCGTGAGATCACGCCGAGGGCGCTGCCGTAGCCGCGATCGAGGATCGTCCGGTCGTCGACGATGTCGATGTCGGTCCTCCGGCCCTCGACGAGCTCGGCGTACCACAGCGGGGTGGAGGTGCTCCACCAGCTGACGAGGACCGCGTTCGGGGCGATCACGGGCAGCGCGTCGGCCAGCCACTGTGCCGCGCCGGTGTCGTGGCTCCGGTCGGCGGCGTCGCGGCTGGAGGCCGCATCGGCGAGCGACGGGGCGAGGAGGCCGATCGCGACGACGACCGCGACGCCCGCGCTCGCGAGGCGCATCGCCTGCCTCGAGCGGCGGGCGAGCCACGACCAGGCCGTCACGACCACGTCGACGACGATCACGCCGAGGCAGGCGAGCCACGTCCAGGCCCACAGGATCGGGCCGAGGTAGTAGCGGCCGATGTCGGCATTCGTGTACGAGGCGTCGAAGCCGACGGTGATCAGCATCGCCGTCCCGCTCAGGAGCGCGTAGCGCGGAGCCCGGCGAACCGTCGCGACGAAGCCCAGCGGGACGAGGAGGGCGAGCGCGCCGTACTGCCCGACCGTCAGGTCCCACAGGTCGCCGAGCTTGCCCGGCAGGTCCGCGAGGGGATCGGACAGCGAGCCGCGAAACTGCTCGGCGAGCGCGATGTACCAGAACCCGTCCCAGGTGTCGGGGCTGGCGTAGACGAGCGGCGCCTGGAACAGGCCGGCCCGCAGCGGGAGCTCCAGGTAGACGGCCCCGACTGCCACGACCAACGCGACCGCCGAGGCGAGGAGGAGCCTCGGCCGGCGGACGATCCCGGGATGGACGGCCAGCACGAACAACCCGATCGGGGGCGCGAGGAGCAGCGTCAGCGAGTGATTGCCCATCGCCACGCCGAAGACGACCGCCGCGGCGACGAGCCGGCGATCCGCCGTCGGGACGCCACGGCGGCGGGCCTGCTCCCACGCGACCAGCAGGACGAGCAGCAGGGCCACGAAGAACAGGTGGAGGGGGTGCGGATCGGCGCGGGTGGCGTTGGCCCACACGAGCGGCGTCGTCGCCAGCCCGAGACCGGCCGCGACGCCGATGGCCAGAGAGCCGGTCAGCCGCCGCACGAGCTCGACCGTCAGGCCTGCCGCCGCGGCGACGGCGAGGAGCGACAGGACGTTGATCCGGAAGGCCGGCTCGCCGAGGGGCATGAGCAGGATGTTCGCGATGAAGCCGACGAGGACGTAGGTCGGGTAGCCGGTCGGGTGGGCCGTGCCGAGGATCGGCAGGACGGTCTGGAACTCGCCGGTGTCCCAGAACCCGACGCCGGGCATGAGCCCGCCCCAGGCGTTGACGACGACGACGATCCCGACCCCGAGCGCGGCGAGGGCCGGCACGGCGGGCCTCGCCATCGGCCGGCCGCTCGTCGTAGGGGTATCCGACGTCGCGCTCACCATCCCAGGATGTTCCCCCAGGCCACGCCCCAGGCGTTGACCAGGATCGAGAGCCCGACGAGCCCCGAGCCAAGGACGCCGACCCCGCCACGGCGGGCCATCCCGAGCGCGACGAGCGGCAGGGCGAACGGCACGAAGTCGTTGCTGAACCGATAGCCGAACTGCACCCAGCCCTGGCTGAAGTGGAGGAGGTTCACGAAGGCGATGGCGACGACCGCCAGGAGCGCCCCCACGACCAACCGCGAACGGCGGCGCCGGAGCGCCGGCAGCAGCAGGAGATAGGCGGGGCTGGTCAACAGGATGCTCATCCCGACGGCTTGCGGCTCGGCGATCGGGCAGGCCGTGTCGAAGAGGCCCCGGCTCGTGTCCGGGGGCTGGCAGGCCGGGCCGTCGGTCCCGAGCGTCGTCGGCAGGGGATCGGGCGCCAGCGCCGGGGTGGACAGGAACAGGATCCCGAGGTTCTGGGGCAGATACCGGAGATCCTCGATCGACCACTCGGCGTGGTAGTTCAGGCTCGGGTAGCCGCGCGCCTCGAGCTGGTACTGGTATTCGTAGCCGGGATGCACGAGCTGGCCGGTCGTGGCGACGTTGTAGCCCAGCAGGAGGGCGATGGGGAGCGCCGCCCCGAGGCCGGCCGAGACGCCCCGCCGGAGCCACGTGCCACCGCCGCCGACGAACAGGAAGAACGGCGCCCCGAAGACGACGGTCAGGCGTGCCGTACAGGCCAGGCCGAACAGCAGCCCGGCGACGAGCTGCCGCCTGTCGACCAGTTGCAGTGGAGCGCGAACCGCCGCCACGAGCTCGCCGCCGACGCGTCCGGGCGAGGGCGGGGCGCGCACCGCGTCGTCCGCGCCACGATCTCCCCCCAGCGCGACGCCGATGGCGAGGAGCGCCGCGGTGACGGCGACGACGTGGGCGAAGAACCACGTCGTGCCGAGCTGCGCGGCGTACCAGAAGACCGTCCCGAAGGCGAAGAACAGCGTCGTGGCGAGGCGCACCCGGCGCGAGACCGGCAAGCGCCCCAGGGCCCACCACGCGATGGCCACGTCGATCGCGCCGAGGCCGACCGACACCGCGCGGTGATCGGTCGCCAGGCCCCACAGCGCCACGAACGGCATGAGCACGATCGCCGGCAGGGGCGGGAACGGGAGCAGCGCACCGGCGGGCTGGCCGGCGGCGTCGGTGATCGGGTAGACGTCCTGGAAGTAGGCGTTGCCGGGGCTGTCGTCGAACGGCTGGACCGGCCAGTCGATGGCCGCCCGCCCGTGGAGGAAGGCGTCGGCCTGCCACACGAAGTGGTTGTAGAAGCGATCCGATCCTGGCAGCCAGTAGACGAGCAGCGCGAGGGCCAGGAGCCCGACCCCGATCGCCCACGGCGGGACCCGGTCAAGCCAGCCGGCGAGGTCTCCGAGCAGGTCGCGACGACGGGCCGGCACGTCCGGAGCGTCGGCCACCCTGTGCTACCCTCCCAGCCATCCCACCGCTCGTCCTGGAGGCCGATCCGAGTTTGACTCGCACCGCGCCCAGGGACGCCGCAGGCGGCGCCATCGCCGCGCTGCTGATCCTCGGACTGGCCTTCCGGCTGATCATAGCCGCCCTCCTGCCCGGGTCCGGCTTCCAGGTCGACATCTCGTCGTTCAGCTACTGGGCCTCGAACCTCGCCAGCCAGGGGCTGTACGGCTTCTACGATCGACCGTTCTTCCACGACTACACGCCCGGCTACCTCTACGTCCTGTGGGTCGTCGGACTCATCGGCGGGCTGATCGGTCAGGCGGTGTCGCTCTTCGGGCAGTCCTTCGGCCTGGTCGACCTCCTGAAGGTCGTGCCGATCCTCGGCGACGTGACGCTGGCCTATCTCGCCTGGTCGATGGCGCGCGAGCTCGGCGCCAGTGAGCGAGCGGCTCGGATCGGGGCCTTCATCCTCGTCGTCAACCCGGTGACCTGGGTGGACAGCGTCCTGTGGGGCCAGGTCGATTCGGTTGGGGTGGTCGTCCTCATGCTCGCCCTGCGGGAGCTGTGGCGCGACCGGCCGGAACGCTCGGCGGTCCTCGCGATGCTCGCGGCGCTCATCAAGCCCCAGCTCGGGATCCTCATCCCGGTCGTGGCGGCGGTCACGATCCGGCGGGCGCTGTGGCCGCAGGGCGGCTACGGCGACGACGATCCCGACGAGGTCCTGGCGGCCGGCGGGACGGCGTGGGAGCGACGGGTCCGAGGCCCGCTGCGGATCCTCACCACGGGCGTCGCCGGCCTCGCGACGGCGATCGTCGTGTCTCTGCCATTCGGGCTCTCGCTCCCCGGCCTCGTCGCCCAGATCTTCAAGACCGCCGCCGGCTATCCGTACCTGTCGGTCAACGCCTACAACGCGTGGGCCCTGGTCAGCCAGAACGGCCACGGCGTCGCGACGGACCGCCAATGGGTCTGTGACTCGACCGTCGTGCCGAGCGGCCCGATCGAGATCCGGATCGGGGACTGGCTGCTCTACAGCGCGCCGGCGAGCACCCTGAACTGCGCCAACGGCTTCATGGTCGGGCCCGTCCCGGCGCTCCTGTTCGGGACACTCCTGTTCCTCGTCGCCGCGGCGATCGCCGTGTGGCTCGTGGCCCGCCGGCCGGACCGCCGGACGATGCTCGTCGGCCTGGCCGTGCTGGCCCTCGCCTTCTTCGTGCTGCCGACCAGGGTCCACGAGCGGTACCTGTTCCCACTCGTCGGGATCGGTGGCGTCCTGGCCGCGGTGTCGCTGCGCTGGCGACTCGGCTACGCCGTCGCCTCCGCGGCGATGCTCGCCAACATGTACGCGGTCCTGACGACGCTCTACCCGAACAACCCCGGCATCTCCGACTGGCTCCGGATCGGGGACGTCGTCACGAGCTGGTGGGGCGTGGCCGCCGCCGCGGTGGCGACCGTCGCCGTCTTCGCGTGGGCCTTCCTCCAGCTCCGTGACGGCGCGCTCGACCGGCTGGCCGACGAGGTGGCCGGCGACAGTGGCCCGCCCGGCTTCATGGCCTGGCTCGGCTCGGCGTTCGGGAACCTGCTGGCGCCGCCGACGTCGGGCCCGACGATGGAGACGCAGCGTGGGAACGAGGCGGCGACGCTCGCGGCCGGCGCCGCCTCCGCCGGCTTCGTGACGGGGACCGGCGCGTTGGCCGATGACGGGGCCCCTTCGGCCGGTGTCAGCGACGTCGCGCGGCAGCCCGTTGCGGCAGCGGGGGCCGATGCCGCGGCGCTGCCGTCTGGGGCGATGGCGTCCGGCGCGATGGCGTCCGGCGCGATGGCGCGGCCATCAGCGCCGCGGCTGGCGATGACGCCCCTCGCGATGGCGCCCTCGTGGGGCGATCGCGGCATGGCAACTGGCCCGCTGGCGTGGGTCCGGGCCCGCTTCCGCGATCGGCCGGTGCGCGCCGATCGGAGCGGCGCTCTGTCCGGCGAGGCGGGCGGCCGGCTGGACAAGCTCGACCTGTGGCTGATCGCCGTCCTCGTCGTCAGCCTCGCGACCGTCCGGATGTGGCGCCTCAGCGAGCCGTACGACATGCACTTCGACGAGGTCTACCACCCGCGGACGGCCATGGAGTTCCTCCAGTACTGGCGCTACGGCATCTCGCACGACATCTACGAATGGACCCATCCGCACCTGGCCAAGTACGCGATGGCCGTCGGGCTGGTGGCCCTCGGGAACGATCAGACGACCGCGACCGCCGACCTGGGCCTGGGGGCGTTCCGGGATGCCGCCATCGAGCCGCGCTGGTATGACCTCGTGCACGCTCGGTCGGGCGACCGCCTGTGGGTCGTCGGCAACGACGAGGTCCGGGCCTACGACCTCGCGACGCGGGCGGTCGAGGGCAGCTGGCCGCTCGCGGGGGCGTCCGCGGTCGGGGTCAGCACAACCAACCACGAGGTCTTCATCGGGACGACGAGCGGAGAGCTCTGGACGATCGACACGACCGGCCTCGACAGCCTCCGGGCGACGGGCGCCTCGGTCACGAGCGGCGGCTCCGGAGGGTCGGCCGGGACGCCCGTCGTCGAGCCCGAGCGATGGGCGACGGTCAAGGAGCCGGTCCGGCTCGTCCACGCGACCGATGAGGGCAGCGCGGTCGAGGTCGTCGTCGGTGACGACGCGACCTCGTCGCTGGTGAGCCTGTCGGCCACGTCCGCCTCGGAGACCGGGCGAGTCGACATGCCCGGCGTCCGCCAGATCGCCGATTCGGGCAATCGGACGGTCGCCGTCGCCCACACCGGTGGCGTGGCGGTTGTTGACACCGGCTCGGGCACGGTCCTGTCCAGCCTGCCGCTCGACGGCACGGTCGGTGGCATCACGGCGACCTCGGGCCTCGCCAACGGCCCGCTGTACGCCTCGAACCTCGCGCCCGACGGCCCGCGCCTGAGCGTGCTGGCGATGAACACCGAGACGAGCAGCCTGACCATGAGCACGTCGTTCCGCCTGCCGGGTGATGCCGTCGGGCCGGTGTTCTTCGACGAAGCCTCGAAGATGGTCCACGCCGTCGGGTCGGCCCCGGCCGCGGGCGGCTGGTTCGAGACCTCGACGCCCGGTAGCCCGACGGTCTACGTCATCGACCCGGCCGGGTCGTCCAATGCCGTCTACGCCGACGCGCAGCTGCCGTTCAGCCCGGCCGTGCTGGCGATGGACGCCAACCGCGACTACCCGAGCTCGGACCGCGAGCAGCTCCTCGCCTTCTCCGCGACCGGCGAGATGGCGACCGTGCCGGTGGGCGATCACGCCTTGGCCTGGCGGGTCCCGGGGGTGATCGCGGGCGTCCTCATGGGCGTCCTGCTGTACGTCCTGGCCCGGCTGCTGTTCCGGCGTCGCGAGATCGCGATCATCCTCGGATTCCTGCTCGTCGCCGACGGGATGCTGTTCGTCCAGAGCCGGATCGGGATGAACGACTCGTACGTCGGCCTGTTCATCGTCGCGGCCTACGTCCTGTTCGCGTGGCTGTGGCTGCGGCCGGGCGGTTCACGCCGCCACTGGCTGGCCTTCGCGGTCGGCATGCCGGCCCTCGGCCTGACGCTCGGGCTCGCCCTGGCGTCGAAGTGGGTGGCCGCGTACGCCATCGGCAGCCTCGGCATCCTCGTCCTCGCCCGGAGCGCGCTCGGTCGGCTCGTCCTGCTGCTCGGCCTGATCGCCGTGACGACGGCCCTCGGGTACCTCGCGATCTCGGTCCCGGAGGGCCAGGCCGGCCCGAACTACCTGTTCCTGGTCATCATGGTCGGGCTGACGCTCGCCGCCGTCGTGGCGATGGTCCTCCACCCGATCCGGTGGACATGGGAGGAGCAGCGGCTCGTGGTCTACGGGCCGATCGCGGCAGGGGTCCTCATCTTCCTCGGGGCCCTGGCGACGGGACGCGTCGATCACACGTACCACTTCAGCCGGTTCACGGTGACGCCGCCCGAGGCCGCCTTCGCGGCGATCGCCCTCGGGCTCGTCACGTACGCGGCCTTCGTCGTCGCCGGCCGGGTGGGCTTCGGGCCCCTGGCGGTGCCGCCGGCACCGGACGATCCGAAGGCCCTGCTGGATGCCCCGTCGGCGGCGCCGAGGGGCTGGCTCAACCTCGGCTCGGGCTTCGGCCTGCCTGCGATCTGGACCCTCGCCTGCCTGGTCGGACTGCCGCTCGTCGTGTACGTCATCGCGTACATCCCGTGGGCCTGGGTCGAGGGTC
>DATEZX010000250.1:0-13088 GCA_035255225.1 Candidatus Limnocylindrales bacterium | reverse complement strand
GGCGGACCGCGCGGGCCTTGATCGTGATGCCCTTCTCGCGCTCGAGGTCCATGGAGTCGAGGACCTGGCTGGTCATCTGGCGGGCGTCGATCGTGTGGGTCAGCTCCAGGAGCCGGTCGGCCAGCGTCGACTTGCCGTGGTCGATGTGGGCGATGATCGAGAAGTTGCGGAGGCGCTCCTGCGGGATCACGGCCCCTCGCGGCCGGCGGGCCAGGTGCCCATGGCCTGGCGGAGGATCGCGAACTCGCCGAGGTGGTAGGCGTTGTGCGCGCCGACGACCCGGATCTCGCGCAGGATCGTGTGGCCCGGCGTGCCCGGGATGACCGCGAACAGGTCCGTGGCGGGATCGCTCACGACCTCGCGCAACGCCGCGCGATCGCGCCTGAAGGCCTCGACGGTCGCGGCGAGATCATCCGGAGTGGCCTGCGCGTCGCGCGGCGGCCAGTAGTTGTCGGGCCACGTCGGGGCGAGGTACGAGCGGTTCCGGATGTAGTCGAGGATGTCCGCCTGGGCGAAGCGGATGTGCTCGAGGAGATGCCACGGCGTGTAGACGCCGTTCGGGACGACCCGATTGAGCGCCTCGGCCGGGAAGTCGGCGACGGCTGGCTCGAAGGGCATATGGGCGCCACGCGCGTCGAGCATCTCGACGAGCTGTCGCCGAAGCTGGTCGACATCCTCGGTCTTCACGGCCCCATTCTCGCGCGGTCGAAGGCCGTACGATGCGGCGATGCCCGAACGCGTCCCCACCGCGAACGGGGCTCCGCTCCCGGCCCGGCTCATCGAGAGCTACCGGGCCTTCCGCTCCGGGGCCCATGCCGCGGCCCGTGATCGCTACCGGCGCCTTGCGGAAGACGGCCAGCGACCCAGGACGATGGTCGTCGCGTGCAGCGACTCGCGGTCGGCTCCCGAGGCGATCTTCGACGCCGGCCCGGGCGAGCTGTTCGTCCTCCGCAACGTCGCCGCACTCGTGCCGCCGTACGCACCCGACGGGAGCCTCCACGGCGTGAGCGCGGCGCTCGAGTACGCGGTCCTGGCGCTCGAGGTGCCCGCGATCGTGGTCATGGGCCACGGGCGCTGTGGCGGCATCGCGGCCGCGCTCGAGGACGCGGCGCCCCTGTCGGCGACGGACTTCGTCGGGACATGGGTCGCCGGGGTCCGCGACCTCGCCGCCGAGCTCGACCTCAGCGGCGAGATTGCCGAGCCTGGGACGCGACGCCGGGAGCTCGAGCGACGATCGGTCGAGCGGTCGCTCGACCACCTCCGCACCTTCCCGTGGATCCGGCGCCGGGAAGAAGCCCGGATCCTGACGCTGCATGGCGCCTGGTTCGACATCGCCCTGGGTGAGCTCCATGCCCTCGGGCGGCGCGGCTGGCAGCGCGTCGATCCGGCAACGGCGCTCGACGAACGAGCGCTCAGCCGTGGATTGCGGACAGAGCGGTCACCCCGATCGCGACGAGCGTGACGCCCAGGACCTGCACGCGCTGGAGGCGCTCGCCGAACAGGACGAAGGCCGCGACCGCGGCGATCGCCGCGAACTGCGACGACAGGACGGCCGCGGTCGCGATCCCGACGCTGGCGGCAATGACGTAGAGACCGCTGCCGAGCGCCTCGAGCAGGCCCGCCACGATCACGAGCGGAACGGCGGGCCGGGCCAGGCGCAACCGCCCGCGCAGGGCAAGCGGCAGCGCGACCGCCAGCGCGCCAGTTCCGCGGCCGGCCACGATGACCCACGCTGGTGAGATGCCGGCCGCTCCGACCTTTCCTGCGAGCACGAGCCCGACGGAGAACGCCGCGGCAGCGGCGAGCGCCAGCAACACCGTTCGGCGCTGCGTGGCGGGATCGCCCGCCGCTGAGGACGACTCGTCCCCGCTCCGCTCGAACGCCGCCATCACGATGCCCGCCGCGATGACCGCGAGCACGAGCGCCGTCGCCGGCGACAGCGCCTCGCCGAGCGCCACTGAGGCGATCGCTGCCACCGCGCCCTCGGTCGCGACGATCGGGGCCACGATCGAGACCCGGCCGATCGCCAGGCCGGCGTACGTCAGCAGCAGGCCCGAGGTGTACGAGGCTCCGATGAGCAGCAGCTCGACGAGCTCGCGCGGCCCGATCGGCGCGGAGGTCGAGAGGAGCGCCGGAAGCATCGACGCTGCCAGGCCCACGACCATGACCCAGCCGATGACGGACGGCGGGCCGATCATCCGGCTCGAGCGTGACGACGCCAGCGTCGCGATCGCCCATGACAGGGCGGCGCCGAGTGCACCGACGATCGCGAGCATCGACGGCGGAGTCTGACAGGCGGTGAGGCGTCCGCGCCGGATGGCCCCTGCTCGGCGCTGGCCCTACCCTGCTACCATCCGCGTTCGCCCCCGACGCCCCGCATCCACGCCGGGGCCGACCTCGACCAATACTCGCTCTAGAGGTTCCGACCCTTGGCCAAGACGCCCCGGAAATGGACGGGCGCACGATCGCCCTCGGGCCTGAAGCGCGTTCGCAGCTCGGCCCGACGGCACGCCATCCTCGAACCGCGCCGCTCGGCGGCGAAGACGCTCGTCAAGGCTGCCATGGCGGCCGTGACTGCGCCCGCCGCCGGCGCCGATCCGAACGTCGCGCTCGCCGAGGCGATGAGCGCCCTCGATCGGGCCGCGAAGGTCGGGGCGATCCACCCGAACCAGGCCGCGCGCCGCAAGTCGCGGCTCGCGATCAAGGTCTTCGACGCCCAGGCCGGCGTCGGCGCCGCGGCCGGATCGGCCGCCAAGACGGTCAGCAAGGCCCAGGCCCAGAAGGCCGCCAAGGCCCGCATCGCGGCCGGCAAGGCCGACAAGGCCAAGGGCGCTCAGACCGCGGCCGGCAAGGCTCGCGCTGCGCTCCACCGGACCACGCGCGGCGACGCCGCGGAAGTTGCCCCGAAGACCGCCACGAAGGCCGCCGCCCCGAAGGTGGCCCCCAAGGCAGCGGGAGCCAAGGCGCCGGGGGCGAAGGCGACGGCCGCCAGGTCGGCGGCCAAGACTCCCGCCGCGAAGGCCGCCGCGAAGGCGGTAGCCAAGCCCACCGCCAAGGCCCCGGCTGCCAGGACCCCCGCCGCGAAGGCGCTGGCGAAGCCGGCCGCCAAGGCCTCGGCCGCGAAGCCGGCCGCCACGAAGCCGGCTGCCGCGAAGCCCGCAGCGAAGCCCGTCGCCAAGGCCTCGCCGAAGAAGTAGCTCGCGCTGCCGCGGCTCAGGCCGCCGGCAGGCCGATCTCCCCGGTCCGCGTCGCCCGCGGGCGCGTCGCGCCGTAGATCACCGCGCCCAGGACGCCGAAGAGCGTCGCCGACGCGGTCAGCGTGCCGGCGGTCTCCCACTGGCCGGCCCAGTAGTACGTCGCGAAGCTCGCCGCGTCGGTGATGCCCGCCGCGACGAGCGTTTCGTTCTCCGCCTCCCTGTAGCGCTGGTAGACGCAATCGGCGCCCGTGGTGCAGCTGAACGGGCCGCCGGCGTCGGGGTCGCGGTAGCCGTTGTCGAGGTTGAAGAACAGCGCCCGCACGCCGAGCAGGAGGGCCGCCATCGTGACTCCGGTCGCGATCCCCGCGACGAGGCCGTTGCCGAGGATCGGCAGCCACTCACCGCGGCCCCGCGCCGCCCGGCCGTTGGCGTAGTAGCCGATGAGCAGGCCGGCCGGGATCGCCAGGAGCCAGTAGACGGGCTGGATCGGGATGACGAGCAGGAAGCTGACCCCGATCGTGAGCGCCATCCCGATCCCGACGAAGACCGCCGGCAGGGCGCGCCGGTCGAAGAGCGTCAAGGCCGGCTGCGCGCCGCGCGCGGAACCGCCGCGCTCGGAACCGCCGCGCCCGGAACCGCCGCGCCCGGAACCGCCAGGGCCCTCCGGCCGGGATACACGGCCGCATCCCCGAGCTCCTCCTCGATCCGCAGGAGCCGGTTGTACTTGGCGACGCGCTCGGACCGCGACGGCGCCCCCGTCTTGATCTGGCCCGTACCGAGCGCCACGACGAGGTCGGCGATCGTGGTGTCCTCGGTCTCGCCGGAGCGGTGGCTGACCATCGCCCGCCAACCGACGGCGCGGGCCAGCTCGATGGCGCCGATCGTCTCGGTCAGGGTCCCGATCTGGTTGAGCTTGATGAGCACGGCGTTCGCGGCCCGCTCGGCGATGCCGCGCTCGATGAACCGCGGGTTCGTCACGAACAGGTCGTCGCCGACGAGCTGGACCTTCGAGCCGACGCGCTTCGTGAGCTCGGTCCAGCCGGCCCAGTCGTCCTCGCCGAGGCCATCCTCGATCGAGATGATCGGGTAGCGCTCCAGCCACGCGGCCCACAGGTCGATGAGCTCCCCGGAATCGAGCGTCCGGCCCTCCCGCTCGAGGCGGTAGCGGCCGGTGATCGGCCGGCCGGCCGAGTCGATGGTGCCGGTGCCCGCCTCGAGGATCGAGCTCGCCGCCGGGTCGAGCGCGATCGCGACCTCGACGCCGGGCTCGTAGCCGGCCTTCTCGATGGCCCGGACGATGACTTCGACCGCCGCCTCGTTCGACGGCAGCGACGGCGCGAAGCCGCCCTCGTCGCCCTGGCCCGTCGCGCGGCCCTCGTCGTGGAGGATCGACCGGAGGGCCCAGAAGACCTCGGCTCCGGCGCGGAGCGCCTCGCCGTACGTCTCGAGCCCCACGGGCGCGACCATGAACTCCTGGAAGTCGGTCGAGTCCTGGGCGTGCTTGCCGCCATTGAGGATGTTGAAGAACGGCACCGGCAGGGTCCGCGCGCCGACGCCGCCGAGGTAGCGGTAGAGGGGCATCTCGAGCGAGGCCGCGGCGGCGTGGGCCGTCGCGAGCGACACGCCGAGGACCGCGTTCGCCCCGAGGTTGCCCTTGTTCGGCGTGCCGTCGAGGTCGATCAGGACCTGGTCGAGCCCGGCCTGGTCGACGGCGTCGAGGCCCTCGACCTCGGGCCCGATCGTCTCGACGACGTTCTCGACAGCCTTGAGGACGCCCTTGCCGCCGAACCGGGCCTTGTCACCGTCGCGGAGCTCGACCGCCTCGTTGGCCCCGGTCGACGCCCCGGACGGAACCGCCGACCGGCCGATCGAGCCGTCCTCGAGGATGACGTCGACCTCGATCGTCGGATTGCCGCGCGAGTCCAGGATCTCGCGAGCCTGAACGGCCGCGATGGTCGTGTCCACCGTCAGCGGGCTCCCGCGCCGGCCGGCTCCGGGGCGCTGCCCGCCGGCTCGGAGGGTCGGTCCTGCAGGACCGCGATGCCCGGCAGCTCCCGGCCCTCGAGGAACTCGAGCGACGCGCCGCCCCCGGTCGAGATGTGGGTGAAGGCCTCGGCCAGGCCCTGCTGCTCGATCGCGGCGACCGAGTCGCCACCGCCCACGACCACGGTCACGCCGTCGGCCGCCCGATCGGCGAGGAAGCGCGCGATGCGCTTGGTCCCGTGGGCGAACGATGGGATCTCGAAGACGCCGAGGGGACCGTTCCAGAAGACGGTCCTGGCGTCGGCAAGCGCCTCCTCCATCAGCTCACGCGTCCGCTCGCCGACGTCGACGATGTGCCACGAGGCCGGGATCTTCTCGGCGTTGAGGGTCTTGTACTCGGTGCCGCGGGTGACCTCCTTGGCGACGATGACGTCGACCGGCAGGATGACCCGGACGCCTTGCCGCTCGGCGTCGGCGAGGACGCGCCGCGCCTCCTCGACCATCTCGTGCTCGGCGAGGCTCTTGCCGACCGACTTGCCCTGGGCGAGCAGGAACGTGTTCGCCATGCCGCCTCCCAGGACGAGGAGGTCGACCTTCGACAGGAGGTTGTCGAGGACCTTGAGCTTGCCCGAGATCTTGGCGCCGCCGACGATCGCCGCGAACGGTCGCTCCGGCGATTCGAGGAGCTTCGAGAGCATCTGGATCTCGCGCTCCATCAGGAATCCGGCGTAGGCGGGCAGGACCCTGGCGACGCCGACCGTGCTGGCGTGGGCCCGGTGGGCCGTGCCGAACGCGTCGTTGACGTAGATCTCGGCGTACTCGGCGAGCTGCTTCGCGAACGTCGGGTCGTTCTTCTCCTCCTCGGCGTGGAACCGGAGGTTCTCGAGGAGGAGGGCTTCGCCGTTGCGGAGGCGCTTGACGGCATCGACGGTGCCGATGCCGAGGGCGTCGCCGGTGACCGGCACGGTCCGGCCGAGGAGCTGGCTCAGGCGCTCCGCGACGGGGCGCAGGCGCAGGCCGTCCTGGACCTTGCCGTCCGGCCGGCCCAGGTGGCTGGCGAGGATGACCCGCGCGCCGTGGCCGAGGAGGTACCGGATCGTCGGCAGCGCGGCCCGGATCCGGGTGTCGTCGGTGACCTTGCCATCCTCGAGCGGAACGTTGAAATCGACCCGCACGAAGACCCGCTTGCCCGTGACGTCGACGTCACGGATCGTGAGCTTGTCCATCCTCGCCTCCTACGCCGCCGCGCCGGCAGGCAGCTTCGACGCGACGAGGGCGATCAGGTCGGCGACCCGGCAGCTGTAGCCCCACTCGTTGTCGTACCAGGCGATGACCTTGACCATCGTCCCGCCGAGCACCATGGTGCTCGCCGAGTCAACGATCGAGGATCGCGAGTCGCCCCGGAAGTCGGACGATACGAGCGGCTCGTCGGACACGCCGAGGATCCCCTTCATCGGGCCCGCCTCGGCGGCTCGGAAGGCCGCGTTGAGCTCCTCGACGGTCGTCTCCCGCGAGACGTCGGCCGTGAAATCGACGACGCTGACGGTCGGGGTCGGGACCCGGAGGCTGAAGCCGTCGAACTTGCCCTTGAGGTCCGGGATGACGAGGGCCAGGGCCTTCGCCGCGCCGGTCGTCGTGGGGATGATGTTCAGGCCGGCCGAGCGCGCCCGGCGGGGGTCCTTGTGGGCGACGTCGAGGATCCGCTGGTCGTTGGTGTACGAGTGGATCGTGTTCATCAGCCCACGCTGGATGCCGAACGCGTCATGGACGACCTTCGCCGCCGGGGCGAGGCAGTTGGTCGTGCACGAGGCGTTGCTGATGATGTGGTGGGTCGCCGGGTCGTAGGCCTTGTCGTTCACGCCGAGGACGATCGTGATGTCCTCGCCCTTGGCGGGCGCGCTGATGACGACCTTCCGGGCGCCGGCATTGAGATGGACTCGGGCCTTCTCGGCATCGGTGAAGATGCCGGTCGACTCGAGGACGATGTCGACCCCGAGAGCGCCCCACGGCAGCGCCGCGGGGTCTTTCTCCTTGAGGACCTTGATCTCGTGGCCGTCCACGATGAGGCTGTCGTCGGTGTGGTCGACGGTCCCGGCGAAGGGCCCGTAGGTCGAGTCGTGCTTGAACAGCAGGGCGTTGAGCTTCGTGTCGACGAGGTCGTTGACCGCGACGACCTCGAGGTCGGGGGCGCGCTCGAGCATGGCCTTCAGGCTCTGGCGGCCGATGCGGCCGAAGCCGTTGATGCCGACGCGGACGGTCATGACTACCTCCTGGCGGTGGCCACGGCCGGCTTGGCCGGCCGCGCTGGGATTGCGGTGGGACCCGGCTCGTCGAGCCGGCTCATGACGAGTGGGAAGGCGCCGGCGAGCGAGACGTCGGCGCCGAGGGCCGCCGGGACGACCCGGACGTGGCGGGCGATGACCTCGAACGCCTCCCGGGCGATCGCGTCGCGAATCGGGCCGAGGAGCCGGTCGCCCTCGGCCTCGGCGATCGAGCCGCCGATGACGATCCGGTGGGGATTGAAGGCGTTGACGTAGCCGACGCAGGCGACGGCGAGGGCGCGCCGAGCCCGCTCCATCAGCTCGACGCAGGCGCGGTCACCGGCCAGCGCGCCCTCGGCGACGTCCTTGGCCGACAGCTCGTTGGGGCCGCCGATCCGGCGCGCGCGCTCGACGAGGAACGTCGACCCGTCCGACGCGACGAGGGCCCGGGCGTCGCGGGCCAGGGCAGTGCCACTCGCGAACGCTTCGACGTGGCCGATGCCGCCGCAGCCGCAGCGGGGGCCACTCATCGCGACGGGCACGTGGCCGAGCTCGCCCGCCAGGCCATCGGGACCGTGGAGGATTCGGCCGCCGCTCACGATCGCGCCGCCGACGCCGGTCGAGACCGTGATGTACAGGAAGTCGTCGACGCCGCGCGCCGCGCCGAAGGCGTGCTCGGCGAGGGCCGCGACGTTCGTGTCGCGCTCGAGGAAGGCCGGCAGGCCCTGCGATCGGCTCACGTCCTGAGCGAGCAGGACGTTCCGGAAGCTCGGCCCGAGGTTGGGCGGTTCGACGACGATGCCGCGCTCGGGATCGACGGGCCCGGGCGACGAGATCCCGATGCCCACTACCGCCTCGGCGACCTCGGCCGGGGCCTTCGAGCGGGCCTGGGCGACAGCCTCCCGGCAGGCCCGGACGATCGCGGCGGGTCCGTCCTCGACGGGCGTCTCCGTGTCGACGCGCGCGCTCCGGGTGCCATCGGACTGGACGACGGCCGCGCGGATGCGCGTGCCGCCGAGGTCGAGGGCGAGGACGGGCGGACGTGACAGCGGTCGGACCTCGGAGATCGGAGCGTGGGCAGGGTCGCCCGGTGGTCAGTTGTGCCCGAATTCTAGCAAAGGGGCCCCTCCAGCCCGATCGGCCGATCGGCCCGCGGCGAGGGTGCCCAAGGAAGGGAAGACCCCTGTCGGCCTGCCGACAGGGGTCGGGTCCCGCGCTCCGGACGGAAGGTCAGCCGCCGATCTTGAAGACCTTGGTGCCGCACTTCGGGCAGGTCCCCGACAGCGCCGGCTTGCCGTTCTTCATCGTGATCTGCTTCGGGTTCTGGACTTCGACCTTCATCTTGTCCTTCACGCAGTACGCCTGTGCCATGGGTTCGGGTCCTCCTCGAGCTCCATGCGTTCCGGGCCCGCGCCCGGAATCGCGCTGCGCGCTAGATCCCCAGCGACGGTCGCCATCGATCCGTCGCGGCCGCTCGCTTGCGGCGGTCCATCTCGGCGAGGATCCGAAGCCCCTCGAGACCCGTCTCCACGCCGTTCCGTTCCGCCGCGTCCTTCGCGGCCCCGGTCACGAAGTCGCCCGTCGATCGCTGCGCGAACACCGCGCACACGACGCCGGCGCGACAGCCGGCCAGACCCGCCAGGACGAGCAGCGCCGAGGCCTCCATCTCGAAGTTCATGACGCGCTGCCGCGCCATGTCCTCGGCCAGGTCAGGGTACCGGATGGGGAGCTGCGGGATCGGGCGGCCCTGCGCGCCGAAGAAGCCCGGCGCGGTCGCGGTGATCCCGAGGTGATAGCGCTTGCCAAGCCGTTCGGCGGCCTCGACGAGCGCCACCACGGCCTCGTAGTCGGCCACCGCCGGATAGCCCTCGTGGACGAACCAATTCGTCGTCGTCTCGAGGCGCACCGCCCCGGTCGTGATCGCCACGTCGCCGAGCGCCATCTCGGGCCGGAGAGCGCCGCACGAGCCGACGCGGATGAACGCTGGATGCTCCGTGATGGCCAGGATCTCGGCGACGACGATCTCGATGTTGTCGCTGCCGATCCCGGTCGAGACGATCGAGACCCGCTCGCCCTTGTACGTCCCGGTCGCGCTCGCGAACTCGCGCTGGCGATGCCGGGCCTCGACGTCGTCGAGGAGGGCCGCGATCTTGGGGGTCCGATCTGGATCGCCGGGGAGGAGGATGTACTCGGCCAGCTCGCCCGGGCCGAGCCCGATGTGGTACTGGCGCTCCCCCGCCGGGAGCGCGACGCGCCGATCCGCGGACGTCAAGACCAGTCTGCCTCCCCGTTCGCTGACGCGGCCGACCCGAACGCGGGTCGAACGGCGGCAAGCGTAGGCAGGGCCTCGAACGAGCGTCAACCCCGTTCACGCTCGGACCCGTCTCAGTCACGCCCGGTCCACGCCGGCATCCGGTCACCCATCACGCGTCAATGACGCCAGGCGCCCGAGCACGAGGGCCCGCGAGCGGCGCGCGGCCCCGCGTCGCCGGAGCAGCGTCACGAGCAACGAGACACCGCTCAAACCGCCCAACGTCGCCACGCTCAGGCCGGCCGGCAACAGGCCACCGGTCTCGCTCATCGCGGTCGCCGCCCGGCGGCCCGCGACAGCGTCCGTGCCAGCCGGACCGCCGGACTGGTCGGGAACGAGTGGAACCGCCTGCCCGAGGTCGCCGACGCGGACCAGACCGGCGGCGTTCGCCACCACGACGCGGAGCTCCTCGCCGTCCTGCCGCACGGTGCCCCGCGCCGCGACGGCGTCCCCGACCCGGACGTGCGGCAGGAGCACGGCCGCGTCGCTCTCGAGGACCACGCGCGCGACGGCCGTGCCGTCATCGAGGAGGAACCCGTCGGTGGTCATCTCGGAGACGAGGCCGCCGACGTGGACCACCGCCCCGATGTGGTCGAACAGCGTCGCGAGGTCGGTGTCCGGGGTGACATCCGCCGCCGACTGGCGGTCGGCGACGCCATCGAGGTTCACCATCCGGGATGCCGGTCCGGTCGCAGGCTCGGATCCGGTCGCGGCGCCGGCTGCGGGATCGGCCGGGCCGATGGCAACGTCCGACCGCCCTCGAGGCAGCAGGGCGAACCGCCGATCCGTCGCCGTCGGATAGGGTCGCTTGACGATGCCGACGATCGTCGCGGGCCGGCCGACCACGATCATCGTCGACGGGATCGCGGCCCCGGCCTGACCGAGGATCGGCACTCGATCGCCGTTGCCGAGGCGCAGCTCGGCCCGCCAGCGATCGCCCATTCGTTCGACGCTGAGAATCGTCCCGGCCACGCGGACGAGCCGCCACTCGTCGCGAGCTCTGAGGGCCTGGGCTCGCGGCCCAGCCGTCATGCTGCCGACGCCGAGGATCGCCGTCTTCGAGGCTCGCAGCCGCGGCGCGTCCCAGGCGTGGGCCTTCTCGCCGCTCACGCGGAGCCGGGTGCCGACGCCTGGGGCGGCCGTGCCCGAGGGCAGGAGCACCTCGATGGCGGCGGTCCCATCTTCGACAACGATCCGGCGGCCGGTCGCGTCGAGCAGGCTCGACCCGGCGGTCACGAGGGCCTCGACCGTCACGCTCGTCCCGTCCGGCGCCGCCAGCGCCCGGGCGACGGACACCACGGCGACAGCAGCCCCGGGGGAGGCGCTCGCACCGGAGGCGGCCGCGACGACGACGTCGGCTCGATCCCTGAGCCACAGGCGGTAGCCATCGAGCGCGCCCTTCCGGGAGGCGTGCTGGCCGATGATGCCGGTGAGCCGGAGCTGCCGGCTCAGCGGGATGTCAGCCGCCGCGATGCCGGCTGACGCATCGATGACGACGCGGAACGGGTGGCCCGCGGCGTCGACGAAGTCGACCGTGAGGTCGCCGCTCGTGCTCTTGCTGGGCGCCGACTTCGCGGTGCCGACGATCTGGGCGAGCCGGGCCTCCGTGCTCTCGCCGAGGTCGGCGGCCGCGACAGCGATCGGGGCGGGGACGATTCCCGTGCCGATCACGCGGAAGCCGGAGGCGGCAGGCCGGACCTCGAGCTGGCCATATGGATCGGCGAGCGGGCCGGTGACCCTGATCATCGTGCCGCGACCCGGCGACGGAACCCCCTCGGGGACTCGGACGACGAGCCCGCCCGTCGAGTCGGCGAGCGCGATGAGCGGCGGCGTGCCGAGGCGGCCACCTTCGGCCGTCACGACGCCGGCGATGGTCACCGTCGAGCCGACGACCGCGGCCCGCGCGGCCGCGATGGGCAGGGTCGAGGGACTGGGGATCGGCGACGGGGTGGCGGTCGGGACCGGCGTCGGCGTCGCTGCGGACGTCGGCGACGGCATGGGCGTGGGCTCCGGCGTCAGCGTCGGCGCGGGGGTTGGAGCGGGCGATGGGGGCCCACCCGGGGTTGGAGCCGGCGTCGGGCCGGGCGTCTGCGTCGGGCTCGGGACGGGCAATGGCTCCGGTGTCGGTGATGGCGAGGGACTCGGCGGCGGCAGCACGATCAGCTCGCCGTCGAGCGTGGCATAGACCCGGTAGGCCGCGACGCCCCAGCCCGACGAGTCGTGCTGGCCGACCGGGCCGGCCGCGATGAGGTGCGTGCCGGCGGGCACGACCGACGTGCCGAGGGCGTCGAGGCCGACGATCACCCGGACCGAGCCGGTGCCGTCGTCGACGAGGATTCCGAGCCCGTCGGCCATCGGGGTCGGCGAGCCGACGGTCGTGCCGTCCAGGACGACGCGGGACCCTTCGACGGACTCGCCGACCGACCCGGTCGTGACCGCCACGGCGGCGGGAAGGCTCTCCGAGCCAAGGACCACGACGTCGGCCAGGTTGACCCGGAGGGTCCGCTCAGCGTACCGCTCGTCGAGCGTCCCCTGGACGAGCAGGACCGTGCCGGCTGGGACCGGCTCAAGAGGCGCGACGTCGAGATACAGGGCGATCCCGCCCGAGGCGTCCTGGACGAACCCCTTCCGCCCGGCCTCGAGGGCCCCGAGGGCCGTCGTGAGCACCCCGCTGATCGCCGCGGTCGTGCCGTCGGCCTGTCCGCGTGCCACGGCGATCGGCACCGGGAGTGACGGGGTCGCGGTCGGCTCGGGCGTCGGGTTGAGCGTGGGCTCCGCGGTCGGCGTGGGCTCCGCGGTCGGCGCCGGCGTGGCTTCTGGACTCGCGGACGGCGTCGGCAGCGGCGTGGACTCTGGACTCGGGGTCGGCACCGGGCTGGCGGTCGGCTCGGACGAGACCGTCGGCCCGGGAGTCTCGCTCGGCTGCACCGTCTCGGTCGGAGTTGGGCTGGCCGTGGCTGCTGGCGTGTCGGTGGGCGCGGCAGTCTCGATCGGAGCGGGCGTCACGCTCGGAGGCGGGGGCGAGGAGGAGGACACGGTCGGCTCCGGAGTCGGCGACGCGCCTGGCACGGGCACGGGCGGCGCGGCCAGGTTCTGGGGGTTTGGCGAGGCCTGAACGAGCCAGTCGGCGCTGTTGTCGTTGCTGTCGATCGTGTTGCCCGCAAGACCACCGGGGCGGCGCTCGATGCTTGAGCCGGCGGCGGGCGCCGGGGCGGCGATCCCCTCGACGAAGGCATTCGTGGCGTCGCCCCACGCGACGGCGTCGATCGGCGCCCCGCCGATCGGGCGCAGGACGAGGGCCCCGCCGGTCGCGGCGAAGCCGCCGCTGTACCCGGC
>DATEZX010000249.1:0-2877 GCA_035255225.1 Candidatus Limnocylindrales bacterium | reverse complement strand
ATCGTCAACACCGTCTGCCCGGTCACGATCCGGCGCCAGCAGGACACGCTCGAGACCGCCCGCGAGGTCGACCTGATGGTCGTCGTCGGCGGTCGCTCCTCGGCGAACACGAAGGAGCTCACGCGGCTGTGCGGCATCGCCGGGACGCCGGCGGTCCAGATCGAGTCAGTCCGCGACCTCACCGACGCGGGTGCGTTCGACGGCGCGAAGATCGTCGGCGTGACCGGCGGGACCTCGACCCCGATCGAGGACCTTCACGCCGTCGCCCAGCGGATCCTCGAGCTGGCCGGGACGACGGCAGCCGCCGCCAGCGCGACGCGTCTCGCCGACGAAGCCTTCGCCATCGCGGCCACGCCAGCGGGTCGGACGACCTCGCTGCCGACGTAGGTCCCGCGTCAGGCCTCGGGCAGGAACGCCAGGAGGCCCGGCCGGAGGAGCGGCCTCGTGCCCGTGAGTGAGACGATCCGAGCGAGGTTGCGCCACGCCGCCGATCGAACCTCGGCGGGGGTGATGCCGTAGCTCTGGGCGACCAGGTGCTCGACCCAGCCGATTCGGAGCGGGATCGCATCGGGTGGGTCGCGCCAGCCATGGTCGGACTCGACGAGGATGCGATCGAGCGGGACCCGGGTCCGCCAGATCGAGCGGCGTGCGACGGCGGAGTGGACGGAGAAGTAGCAGCCGAGCTCGACGGCCTCGGTCGTCGCGTCAGCCCTGCCGACCCACCAGTGGAGGATGGGAGCGACCACGGGGATCTCGCGGAGCAGCTCGAGCACGGGGCCTGGGTCGGGGAAGCTGTGGATGGAGAGGATCCGAGGCCGAGTCGCGATCTCCCGCAGGACGGCCCGGAAGGTCGCCAGCTGGGCCGTCATGGACACGCGCGATCCGGTATCGAGCCCGACCTCGCCCGCCACCGGGCTGAGCGCCAGTAGCTCCTGATAGCGACCGGGATCGAAGGCAGCCTGCGCCTGGGCGAGGCGCGGGTGACAGCCCACACCCCAGCAGACGTTCGACTCGCGGCGGGAGATCGACCGATCCGCCTCCTCGAGAGACACGGTCTGGGCCAGGACGACACCGCATCCGTCCAGCGAGCCTGCCACGCGAGCATCCACGTGGGCGTGGGCATCGAGGGTCGGAAGGCTGCCCATGTAAGCCAGCGTAGACTCAGCTGCCATGTCTGATTCGGCCCCGGCGAGGACGCCGGTCGGAACCTCGCTGCCCATCGTCGCGATCGTCGGGCGCCCGAACGTCGGCAAGTCGACGCTCTTCAACCGGATCGTCGGCGAGCGCGCCGCGATCGTCGAGGATCGAGCCCGCACGACCCGCGACCGGCAATACGGCGACGGCGAGTGGAATGGCCGGCGGTTCCTGGTCGTCGACACCGGCGGCCTGGAGGTCGATCCCGACGATCCGATCGAGGCGGCCGTCCAGGTCCAGGCGCAACTGGCCATCGCCGAGGCCGACGTCATCGTGTTCCTCGTCGACGCGATCGCCGGTCCGACGCCGGCGGACCTGGAGGCGGCCGAGCTCCTCCGGAAGGCGAAGGCGCCGGTCATCGTCGCGGTCAACAAGAGCGACAACGCGAGGCGGGAGCTCGAGGCAGCCGAGTTCTGGGCGATGGGCTTCGAGCGGACGATGCCGATCGCCGCAATCCACGGCCGTGGCGTCGCCGACATGCTCGACGAGCTGGTCCCGCTCCTGCCGCCCGAGCCGTCAGTCGATGCGTCGCCGCGCGACGGTTCGGCGCCCGAGGCCGGGGTGGAGGAAGAGCCGCGGACCCCGGCGGTCGCCCTGGTCGGTCGGCCGAACGTCGGGAAGTCGAGCCTGCTGAATGCCCTGCTCCGCGAGGAGCGTTCGATCGTGGCCGAGACTCCGGGCACGACTCGCGACGCGATCGACACGCACCTGGCGTGGGGCCAGGGCGAGATCGTCCTGATCGACACCGCCGGCATCAAGCGCCGCGGCAAGGTCGCGAGCGGGACCGCCGCCGAGCGGTACTCGACGCTCCGCTCCCTCAAGGCGATCTCGCGAGCCGACGTGGCGGTCCTGCTCATCGACGGGGTCGACGGGCTCACCGCCCAGGACGCCCACATCGCCGGCTACGTCGTGGACGAGGGCCGAGGCCTGGTCGTCGCGGTCAACAAGTGGGACGCGGTCGAGGACAAGACCGGCCGGACCTTCGACCAGTACGTGACCTGGATCCGTCACGAGGCGCCGTTCCTGGACTTCGCGCCGGTCGTGAGCCTGTCGGCCCGGACCGGCCAGCGGGTCGAGCGCGCCCTCGAGCTGGCGGTCGACGTCTGGGGCGAGTGGCGGCGTCGGGTCCCGACGGCGGAGCTCAACCGGGTGGTGTCGGCCGCGATCGTCCGCCAGGAGCCGCCGATGACGAAGGGCCGCCGCCCCAAGGTGTTCTACGCGACCCAGGCCTCCGTCGCGCCGCCGACGTTCGTGTTCTTCGCGCGCAATGCGGCCGCCGTCCACTTCAGCTACCAGCGCTACCTCGAGAACCAGCTCCGCGAGGCGTTCGGGTTCCTCGGCACGCCGATCCGGCTCGTGTTCCGGGAGCGGTCCTCGGCCGACGACGCCGCTCGGGGCCGCGGGCGGCGCCAGCGGCGGCCGCGCGCGACCGCGACCCGCTGAGCCGGGGGTTTCGAGGCCGACCCGTGGCGAGGCACCGCGCCGAGTCGAGTCACGCATCCGGTGCGGCCGCGGTCGCCGGGCCTGCCCGAGTCGCGGTCGTGGGGACCGGGGCGTGGGGCACGACCCTGGCAATCCTCGTCGCCCGCTCCGAGCCGGTTCTCCTCCTGGCCCGGTCCGCCGAGAAGGCCGCCACGCTCGCGGCCGAGCGTCGGACCGAGCGTCTCCCCGGGATCGAGCTGC
>DATEZX010000248.1:0-2211 GCA_035255225.1 Candidatus Limnocylindrales bacterium | reverse complement strand
CCACCCGAGCCGCGCTTGCGTGATGGACGAGGGCTTCGTGGTCGAGATCGAGCTGCCGCAGCAGCTTCGCGACGGGTCGCGCCTCGGTCGCCGCGACCAGCAGATCGAGGCTGTCGGTGCCCTCCGCCCACTCTGGGTTCCGGGCCGACGCCATCGCGGTCGCCGTGCCGTAGGCGCGCTGCAAGCCGCGGTCTGGGTGGAAGAACCGGAAGCGCGCGCGCCGCCCGAACATCGCTACCAGCCTACGGTCGCTCTCGCTCGACGTTACGACACGCGGTCACGCTTGTGGCTGTCAGATTGGCTGTCATGCGGCCGAGACGAATGACGCTCGGGGGAGGACGAGGTCTCGTCGTGAACAGAAGAGGTGGAGCCGACACTCGGATTTGAACCGAGGACCTGCTGTTTACGAAACAGCTGCTCTACCGCTGAGCTATGTCGGCTCGGACTGGCGAGTATAGGTGATGCGGTGAGCGCCTCCGATCAGCGCGACGGTGCGTCGAGCTCGGTGGCGGGGCTGGTCCCGACCGCACGGAGCAGGTCAGTGGCCGGCCGCTCGGGTCGCCAGGCTGCCGCAGCCATGTCCACTCGGACGCCGCGCAGCGGTGTGCCGTCGTCGAGCAGGAGTCGCAGCGCGTGCGCCTCGTGGCCGCGGGCCGGCAGGCCACCCTCTCGGACGACTCGATGCCACGGCACCGGCGCGTCGGTGCGGGCCATGATCTGGCCGACGAGCCGTGGTGACGCCCGCCCGCTCAGCTCGGCGAGGTAGCGGGCGATGGCCCCGTAGGCCATGACATGGCCGGGCGGGATCGCCCGGACCACGGCGAGGACCGCCTCGCGATACGCCTCGGGCGTGACGGCACCCCGGCGCTCCCCGGCGTGCGCCGTCATGCGGCGCCAGGCGTGGCCCGGGCGTGATGCCGTCGTGGGCCGGCCCGCCACAGCGCGACCGACCACGCGACCGCTGCCACGACGGCGATGACGACGGCGGTTGTGTAGCTCCCCAGCTGGTCGGCCGAAACCGCCCCCGCGTACACGGCCAGGGCGCCGCCGATCGGGTAGGCGACCGCCAGCAGGCCGAAGATCGTCCCGAAGCTCGGTCCACCGAACACGTCGCTGAAGGCCGCGCTCCGGACCGCGATCGTGGCGCCGGTGCCGAGGCCATGGGCCGCGATCCCGAGGAGCACCAGGCCCGCCATGCCCGGGCCCGCCAGGAACGCCCCGGCCGTCCCGGCGGCGACGATGACCGCCGCCCCGAGGCCGACGATCCGCCGCCCGAACCGGTCGGACAGCCCGCCGCCCAGGACCTGGCCGGCGACGTAGGCCAGCGACTGGAGGGCCAGGCCGAACGATGCGAACTCGACGCCGAAGCCGGCCCGCACGGCCTGCGGGATAAACGCCTGGAGCACGCCCTCGTCGAAGCCGCCGATCGCGACCGCCCCAAGGAACAGCACGAGGAACCGCCGGGTCCGGACGGTGCGCCGCAGGCTCGTCCGGGCCAGCGCCGCATCGCGCGCCGCCCCGCTCGTGCCGACTGGCAAGGGCTCGAAGCCGGCCGAGACCGCGCCGGGCGCCGCGGTTTCGTGGAGCCCGGTCGCCCGCGCCGCCTGGTCCGACTCGATCGACCGCGTCGGCCGAGCGGGAATGACGATCTGCGGTCCGCTGGTCATGAGCCACACGAACACCACGCCGACCAGCGACGACGCCAGGAACGCCAGCGACGCGGCTCGCCAGCCAGACGACTCGATGAGTCCGGCCGCGACCGGCAGGGCGATCGCCACGCCGATGCCCGGGCCGGCGTAGGCGATGCCGAGGGCCAGCCCGGACGCACCCGCGTAGCGACGCGCGACCGCGGTCGTGATGCCGATGAACGCGAGCTGCAGGCCGAGCGCGTGGAATGCTGCGTAGGCAAGGACCACGAGGGCGATGTCGGGAGCGAGGTAGACGGCCAGCCAGCCGCCCGCCAGGAGGACCATCGAGGCCGTCAGCAGGTCGCGGTCGGCCCACTCGTCGTAGGCCCGGCCGAGGAGCGGGCTCGAGATCGCCGTCACGAGCAGGAACATCGTCCAGGGCGTGACCGCGAGCGTCCGCCCGATCCCGAACTCGGTGGCGAACGCGACCGACAGCGCCGGGAAGGTGTAGAGACCGCCGTAGGCGATCGCCCCGACGACGAACGCGCCGAGCAGCGGGAGCGAGATCCGCGTGACGCGGCGG
>DATEZX010000247.1:0-2022 GCA_035255225.1 Candidatus Limnocylindrales bacterium | reverse complement strand
CTCGGCGGCGCGCCGGAGGTGACGAGCGCCCTGCCAACGATCCTGCAGCGCTTCGCCACCCAGCGAGCCCTCACCGAGTCGGTGCTGGCCCTGGCGGCGCTCGGGCCGATCGCCCTAGCCGGCGGGGCGGTCGCCATGCTGGCCGGCCTGCTCGCGCGGCGCCGCATCGCGGCCGTGGCGCTGGCACGCGGACGCGGCGCCTCCGCCGCGCTCGTGCTCGGCGCCCAGGTGTGGGAGGCAATAGTCGTCGCCGGGGGCGGCGCGCTGGTCGGGCTCGTCCTCGCGGTCGAGGTCGTGCCCGCCCGCGGCAGCCCGCTGTCGGCGGCACTGGCCGTGGCGACGGTCGGCGTGGCGGTCCTGCTCCTGGCCGCGGCGAGCTGGCCGGCGATCCGGCGGCCACTGGGCGCGATCGAGCGCGACGGGCGTCCCGCGCGGCGCTCCGGGCCTCGCCGGATCGTCATCGAGGCCACGGTCGTCGCCATCGCCGTTATCGCCGCGCTCCTCCTCGCGCAGCGTGGTGCCGTCATCTCGCCGACCGGCACGGGGAGCGGCCAGCTGGCTAGCTTCGACCCGCTGCTCGCGGCAGTTCCCGTCCTGGCCGGCCTCGCGGCGGGGATCCTCGTGACCCGGCTCTACCCGCTGCCGATCCGAGCCTTTGCCCGGCTCGCCGCTCGACGCCGTGACGTCGTGCCGGTGCTCGGCCTGTGGACGATCGGACGCGATCCCGCCGCGACCAGCCTGCCACTCCTCGTGCTGCTGATGACGGCGGCGTTCGGGGCGTTCTCGTCGGTCATCGCCTCGAGCCTCGACCAGGGCCAGGTCACGGCCGCGGCCCTGACGGTCGGCGCGGATTACCGGGTCGAGTCGGCGGGGATCGCCGTCGTGCCCACGGCGTCGACCCTGGCGGCGATTCCCGGCGTCGAGGCCGTCGCCCCGGCGTACGTCGACCCGAGGGCACCGTTCCGGAGCGAGCCGACCCAGCTCGCCAGCACGTATCTCGACGCGATTGACCCACGAGCCTATGCGACCGTGGCGGCCGGCTCGGCGGCCGACCCCCGCTGGCCGGCGGTCTTCCTCGACGAGCCGCCGGCCTCGGGCGCCGGCAGCGCGGCCGCGCCGATCCCGGCGATCCTGTCGTCGCGCCTGCCGAACGGCACGTCGAACCTCGGCCCGGGCGCCACGTTCGACCTGGACGTCAACGGCCTCGAACTGACCTTCCGCCTCGTCGAGCAGCGAGCCGACTTCGCGGGGCTCGGCGGCCCGACCACCTTCGCGATCGTGCCGCTGCCGTGGGTCGACGCTGCGCTGGGAAGCCAGGCCCCGAGACCATCGGTCCTGTGGGTCCGAGGGCCCGCGTCGATCGCGGGCTCGCTCCGGGACGCCGTCGCGGCGTCGGGATCGGTCATCCGGGTCGTCGCGCGGGCCGAGGTCCTCGCGGCCCTCCGCGACGCCCCGCTCACCTCGGTCGTCGGGGCCGGCTACGGCCTCGCGCTCGTCGTCGCCGCCGGGTACATGGCGCTGGCCTTCGTCGGCGCGATCGTCCTGTCAGCCGCCCGCCGATCGCGTGACCTCGCCTACCTCCGGACCCTCGGCGTCTCGCCGGTCCAGTCGCTCGGCCTGACGGTCGTCGAGCACGGACCGACCGTGGTCCTCGCGCTCGCCGCGGGCCTGGCGCTCGGACTCGGGCTCGCCCTGGCGCTCGAGCCGTCGCTGGGCCTGGATGGGTTCGTCGGGATGAGCGGCGTTCCGCCATCGATCGACTGGCCGACGCTCGCGGTGATGGTGATCGCCCTGGCCGCGGTCGTCGTCGGCGCCCTGCTGGGCGGGACGTGGCTGTCTCGCCGGGCGCCCGTGACAGATGTCCTCCGGATCGGCGAGGCTTGACGCAGTGGAACCCAGGATCGTCGACGACGTCACGCGGTCCCTCGACCGGCCGGGCCGGCCGGCCCGGCCGGCTCCCCGGCCGACCCACGGCCCCCTCATCAGCTGCGACAACCTCGTGAAGATCTACAAGGTCGCCGA
>DATEZX010000246.1:0-4654 GCA_035255225.1 Candidatus Limnocylindrales bacterium | reverse complement strand
AGCACGGCCGCCAACCTCGGCCGCGGCGAATGGCAATGCGCGCGCGTGTACTCGACGCTCGGCCGCGGCGAGCCGGCGGTCTGGCACGCGAGGCGGTGCGTCGAGTACGCCGAGGCCGCGGCCGCCGCCAGCGAGGCCGAGCCATGGGACGTCCCGTCGTCCTACGAGGCGATGGCGCGCGCCCTTGCCGTGGCGGGCGAGCGCCGGGCGGCAGAGGATTGGCGCGCCCGCGCCCGTGCCGCCGTGACCGCCATCGACGACCCCGAGGACCGCCAGGTCATCGAGCAGGACCTCGCGACGCTGCCGCTCTAGCGCGACGCTGCGCTCCAGCGCGACGCTGCGGCTGTAGCCCGTCCCTGCCGCTCCGACCGCGCCCGGCGATACTCCGCGGGTGAGCGGTGCCGCATCCGTCACCTTCGACCACGTCACCAAGCGCTACCCGGGCTCGGGCGGCGCCGGGACGCCGGGGGCCGTCAACGATCTCAGCCTCGAGGTCCCCGCCGGGAAGATCTGCGTCCTCGTCGGGCCGTCCGGCTGCGGCAAGACGACGAGCCTCAAGATGGTCAACCGGCTCATCGAGCCGACGAGCGGTCGGATCCTCGTCGGCGGCGAGGACGTCGCTGCGCGGGATGCCATCGAGCTCCGGCGAGGCATTGGCTACGTCATCCAGCAGGTCGGGCTGTTCCCGCACCAGACCGTCGTCGGAAACGTCGAGACGGTCCCCCGCCTGCTCGGCTGGGACGCGGCCCGGCGGCACCGGCGCGCGACCGAGCTGCTCGAGCTCGTCGGCCTCGAGCCGAGCCGCTATGCGGCGCGCTACCCCAGCCAGCTGTCGGGCGGCGAGCGCCAGCGGGTCGGCGTGGCGCGCGCCCTCGCGGCAGACCCACCGGTCCTGCTCATGGACGAGCCGTTCGGCGCCGTCGATCCGATCGTTCGCGAGCGGCTCCAGAACGAGCTGCTCCGACTTCAGGAGAGCCTCGCCAAGACGATCCTGTTCGTGACCCACGACATCGACGAGGCGATCAAGATGGGCGACCTCGTCGCGGTCATGCAGGCCGGCGGGCGGCTCGCCCAGTTCGGTCCGCCTGACGAGATCCTCGCCAGCCCGGCCTCCGACTTCGTGGCCCGCTTCGTCGGCGCGGATCGGGGCCTCAAGCGCCTGTCGCTGAGCCGGGTCGACGCTCTCGAGCTCATGCCGGCGGTCACCGCGTCGCCGGGCGACGACGCGGCCGAGGCCCGTCGGCGGGCACTCGCCGACCCGTTCCCCTACCTCCTCCTCGTCGACGCGGAGCAGCGCCCGCTGGGCTGGATCGAGCAGGACGACATTCCGACGACCGGCGTGCTGACCGAGGAGCTCGCCGCGGCGATGTCGCCGCTGCTCGACCGCCGGACGACGCTCAAGGACGCGCTCGCCCGGCTCGTCGAGGCCGAGGTCCAGGCCGGGATCGTCGTCGACCGCGCGGGGAGGACGAGGGGCCTCGTGACCGCCGAAATGATCTTCGACTGGTCCCGCCAGACGAAGGCCGCGGCCGTGGCCAGCGCCGCGGGGGCGGACGCCGTCGGGGGGCACGCCGGGGTGAGCGCCGGGTGATCGATTTCGGCTGGATCGGCGGTCACCTCGGGGACCTCGTATTCCGCACGCTGCAGCACCTCTACCTGACCTCGGTGGCGGTTGGGGCCGGCCTCGCGATCTCATTCGGCCTGTCGGTGCTGTCGGTCCGGCGGCGGATCGCATTCGGGCCGGTCATCGCCATCTCCGGCCTGCTCTACACGATCCCGAGCCTGGCCCTGTTCCCGTTCTTCGTCCCGATCACCGGCCTGACCGACCTCACGGCGGTCATCCCGCTCGTCCTCTACTCGCTCCTGATCTTCGTGCGCAACATCGTCGCCGGGTTCGACGCCGTGCCCACGGACGTGCTCGAGGCGGCTGACGGGAGCGGCTACACCCCGTTCGGGCGATTCGGGTCGATCGAGCTGCCCTTGGCCCTGCCGCTGGTCATCGCCGGCGTTCGACTGGCCGCCGTCTCGACGATCGGGCTCGTCACGATCACGGGCCTGCTCGGCGACAAGTTCGGAGGCCTCGGGTTCTTCATCTTCGAGGGCCTCCGGCACTCGTTCCGGACCGAGATCTTCCTGGGCGGCCTCGGCTCGATCGTCCTCGCGGTCGGGGTCGACCTGGCGCTCGTGGCGGTCCAGCGCCGGCTCACGCCATGGGCGTCGCCGGGCGCCGAGGCCGGCTGATGGATGTCCTCGGCGGGATCGCCGGGTGGTTCGCCGATCCCGCGCACTGGCAAGGGTCAGCCGGGGTCCCGGCCCGGGTCGGCGAGCACATGGCGCTGTCCGCCGTCGCACTCGCGATCGCGGCGGCGATCGGCCTCGCCGCAGGGACCTGGGTCGGGCACTCCGGCCGCGGCGCGGCGCTCACCAGCAACCTCGCGAACCTCGGACGCGCCTTCCCGACGCTCGCGGTCATGGGTGTCGTCGTCCCGGTCACGGCGGCCATCGACAATCAGGCGGGTTTCAAGCTCTGGCCCGCGATCATCGCTCTCGTCGTCCTCGCCATCCCGCCGATCCTGGTCAATACCTACGCCGGGATCGCGGGCGTCGACCATGAGGTCATCGAGGCCGGGCGGGCCGCGGGGATGCGCGGCTGGCAGGTCCTCTGGAAGCTCGAGGTCCCGCTGGCGATCCCGGTGATCCTGACCGGCGTTCGCTCCGGGGCGTCGCAGATCGTGGCGACCGCGACCCTGGCGGCGATCTTCGGCGGGCCGGGTCTGGGCCGCTATCTCGTCGAGGGCTATGCCCAGCTGGACTACCCGATGATGTGGGCCGGGGTCATCCTCGTCGGTGCGACGTTCGCCGTCGTGGAGGTGGCGTTGGCAGGCGCCCAGCGGGCGCTGACGTCGCCCGGCCTCCGCCTCATCCGTGCCGGCCGGGCGGCCTGATCCAGGCGGATTCCCCGGCACCCGATTCCGGGCGTCCGGATCGCGCAGCGCGTAACCCGCATTTGCCGGAACACCGGTATATTCCCCGAGCCCGACGCCTGGTCAGATGGCCGGCGCAGATGGAGGTACGTGACCCATGCGGTTGTCCCGCACGCTGGCCCTCGGGGCGTCGCTGCTGGTGCTGCTCGGCGCCTGCACGACGGGAGGGGGCGGCAAGCCAACGATCAAGATCGGATCCGACGGATTCGATGAAGCCCGCGTCGTCGCGGAGGTGTACGCCCAGGTCCTCGAGGCCAACGGCTACACCGTCGATCGAGCCGGGATTGGGCTCGGCACCCGCGACGTGACGAACGCGGCCCTGTTCAGCGGGCAGATCGATCTCAAGCCCGAGTACATCGGCAGCGGTCTCAAGAAGCTCGGCGGGACGCCGACCAGCGATCCGGCCAAGAACCAGACCGACCTGCAGGCCAAGCTGGCCAGCCAGGGCGGCGGGATCACCGTCCTGGGCTACACGCCGGGGCAGGACACCAACGCCCTCGTCGTCACCAAGGCGACGGCCGACAAGTACCACCTCAGCAAGTGGAGCGACCTGACCGCCGTCGCGTCGCAGCTCAAGTGGGGCCTCGCGACCGATTGCCCGACGAACGCGCTCTGCGCGGGCGCCCTCAAGGACAGCTACGGGATCGACATCACCAAGCTCCAGGTGACGCTCCTGGACGCGTGCTCGTCGGCCATGGACGACGCCCTCGCCCACGGAACCGTCGACGTCGCCGAGCTGTGCTCGACCGGCCCGGAGATCATCACCAACGGCTGGGTTCGGCTCGATGATGACAAGACGACCCAGCCGGCCGACGCGATCGCGCCGGTCGTCCGCAACGACTACCTCGCGAAGGTCGACAAGACGGCCTTCGAGAAGCTCCTGAACGACGTGTCGGCCAAGATCGACACGGCGACGCTGGCCGAGCTCTACAAGGAAGTGTCGGTCGACAAGAAGGACATCAAGGACGTCGCGAAGGCCTGGCTGCAGTCGCAGGGGCTCATCCCTTCGGCGTCCTAGCCAGCTCCGCACGCTGACTAGCAGCTCCGAGCCCCCGGCCCACGGCCGGGGGCTCGCTGATTTGCCGGCCGGGCGAGGCTCGCGACGTCGCGCGGTGGCCCGACGGGAGGATCGAGCGTGGCTACGTCGCGTTCAGGCCCAGCTCGGCCAGGAGCGCCTCGCCTGCCCGGAGCATGACCGGCTGCGAGCCACGCAGCCGCGCCTGTTCGTGGTCGATCCAGGCCTCAACCTCGCTGCGCCGGCCGGTCGTGGCCGCAATCCGATCGAGACGCCGGTCGGCCCAGGCCAGGAAGGCCGCATAGATGACCTCGGGCTCGGCATCGCTCATCCGTCGCTCGGCGCCATCCGCGTAGTCGATCGGGACGATGAGGCGCCCGAAGAACGCCCCGACCTCGAGGGCCAGCGGATCGGTCTCCTGGCTGTGGCCGCCCCACCGGACGATCGGCGCCGTGGAGCGCAGGTCCAGCAGCGTCGTGCTCGCGCCGGCCTCCGCGATCCGCAGCTCGCCGCCGAACGTCAGGAAGCGGTTCTCGACGCCGAGGCGGTCGACGACGTGGACGTGGCCCCACAGCACGCGCCGTGCCGCCCGTGCCTCGCCGCCGCCGAGGGGGGCGCGCGCGAGGGATCGGCGATCGATCGTGACCTGCCGGGC
>DATEZX010000245.1:0-3975 GCA_035255225.1 Candidatus Limnocylindrales bacterium | reverse complement strand
CTCGATTCCGTCACGATCATGCCCTGAGGCAGGCGCAGCCCGGCCGCCGCTACACACGGCCGGCGGCCGGGCCTTCGGCTAAGCGGTCGGGACGAGATCAGGCTGCGGAGCCTCCGGCTCGGGCTCGGGCCGGCCCGCCGGCTCGGGCGGCACGGGCATCGCGAGCGTCGCGAGCGTCGCGTCCGGCGTCACGAGCGTCCCGGGTCGTTCGGCGAACTGGTGGAGGAGCAGGTACCGGAAGCCGAGCCAGTCGGCGGTGGCGGCCGCGGCTCGCGGCAGCTCCTCGACCTGCGTCGCCAGGACGAGCCTCGGCTCGTCGAGCTCGTGGATCGTCTCGCCGACCTGGAGCCGGCAGTGGCCGGCGGCCAGGACGTTGCGCGCCCACTGCGACTCGTTCCCGAGCGGGACGATGATCCGAAAGCCGGTCTCGGTCGGGACCGGATGGACGGGCGTGACCCGCACCGTCCCCGACGTCCGACCGACATGCTCCATGAGCCCGATCTCGCCGCGGGACGCGTCGGCCACCCCCTGCCGCACGAGCCAGGGGTTGATCAGCCGGTTGACGGTCGCGGCCCCGGCTCGCGGGTGCCGGCGCCACCACTGAACGAACGCGCCGATCGCGGTGACGGTCGCGGCGACGACGAACAGCGCCTTCTTCATGACGGTCCCTCCAGGCGGGACGCGCGACGAGATCGTGGACGGCCAGGGCCGCCGTTGCCAGAGTCGCTCGGCAGGACCTCGCCGGGCCGGAAGCCGGTCGCGCGTCCGGTACCCTGACAACCATGACGCCGGCCGACCTCGCGATCCGGAACGTGACCTACCGAGCCTTCGTCGAGCTCGGTCGGGCACCGACGATCGGCGAGCTCGCCGAGACGGCCGGCGAGTCGCCAGCGGTCGTCGCCGCCGCGTGGCGGCGCCTCCACGAAGCTCACGCGCTCGTGCTCGCCGATCCCTCGGCGGTCACGCCGAGCGTGCTCATGGCCAACCCGTTCTCCGCGGTCGAGACGCCGCACCGGGTCGAGGCCGCCGGGCGGACCTGGTTCGCGAACTGCGGCTGGGACGCGTTCGGGATCGGCGTCGCCCTGCGCGCTGATTCCTCGATCCGGACGACGTGTCCCGACTGTCGTGAACCGATCGAGCTGGACGTCCGGGACTACCGGCCGACCGAGTCGAGCGCGGTCTTCCACGTCCTCGTGCCGGCCAGGGACTGGTGGAGCGACATCGGCTTCACCTGAGGGACGATGCTCGTCTTCCGGTCGGAAGCCCACGTCGCTCGCTGGCTCGCCGGACGCACACCCGGCGTGACGATGCCGATCACCAAGCTCGCCGAGCTCGCCGAGGCATGGTGGTGGGATCGCCTCACACCTGACTGGCAGCCGCATGCGCGGCAACAGAACCAGGCGATTCTCGATCGCCTCGGCCTCACGGGCGCCTTCTGGCGTCTGAGCTAGCCCTCGGGCGGCTGCAACGCGGGCCTCCCGATCGACGCGTCCGATCGGTCGCGGCCGGGCATCGCAACCGCGCCGGGATCGAGCGTGTTATGCACCTCGAGACAATCCGAGCCCCTGAGGTGGTCATGACCGGCCCAGCGTCCCAGCTCGATCGCCGCGCCCTCGTCGCGGCCGGAATCACGGTCGTCTTCTGGGCCTCGGCGTTCGTTGGCATCCGTGACGTCGTCGGCACGTTCGCGCCGACCTCGATCGCGCTCGGCCGGATGGCGGTCGCGGTCGTGGCGCTCGCACTGCCGCTGCTCGCCCAGGGCTGGCGGCCCGTCGGACGGCGCGAGCTCCGCCTGATCCTCGTTTCCGGCGTCGTGTGGAACGCGCTGTACATGGTGGTGCTCAACCAGGCTGAGCGGACGGTCGACGCGGGAACGGCGTCGATGCTCGTCAACACCGGGCCGATCTTCATCGGCCTGCTGGCCGGGCTGTTCCTGGGTGAAGGCCTCCCGGGCCGGTTGCTCGTCGGGATCGCGGTCGCGTTCGGCGGCTCGGTGGTGGTCGGCATCGCGACGTCGGACCCGGCCGTCGGCCTGGCCGGCTCGACGGAGGGCGTCGCGCTGTGCATCGTCGCCGCGCTGTCGTACGCCGCCGGCGTGACGCTCCAGAAGCCGGCCCTTCGGACCGTCCCGGCGCTCCAGGTCGCCTGGCTGGCCGCGCTCGCCGGCGTCGTGGTCCTCCTGCCATTCGCGCCTACGCTCCTCGCCGAGGCCAGCCGGGCCCCGCTCCCGAAGCTCGGCTGGATCCTGTACCTGGGCCTCTTCCCGACCGCGATCGGGTTCACGACCTGGGCCTACGCGCTCAGCCGCACGCCGGCGGGACGGCTCGGGGCGACGACCTACCTCGTGCCGCCGGTCGTCATCGTGATGTCCTGGCTGCTCCTCGGTGAGACGCCGCCACTCCTCGCCGTCGTCGGCGGCGCGATCTGCATCGGTGGCGTCGTCGTGGTCCGTACGCCGAACGTCCGCCGGCCGTGGCGCCGGCCCATGGAGGCCAAGAGCGCGGCCGCCTCGGCGGACTAGCCGGCGAGCCGCGCGGTCACGATCCCGTCCGGTCGGACCGCGACGGCCGTCGGGACCAGCGCAACGCCGTACTTCCGCGCCAGCTCGCCATCCCGTCGGACGTCGACAGACACGAGCCGCCGACCGGAGGCCCGGACCGCCGCCTCGAACGCCTGGCAATCGGTGCACAACGGGTGGCCGAAGCTGACGACGAGGTCCTCGCTCGCCTGGGACACGCCCAGATCGGCCAGGTCGATCCGGTCCAGCTGGCGGCGGCGCACGCCGCGGGCCCGGGCGCCGAGCTTGTAGAGCTCGCAGCCGACGCACAGCCCCGTGGCCGCGGACAGCCCCGCGAGGACGGCGACGAGGATCCCGAGAGCGGCGCCGAGCAGCGGCAGTCCGGCGAGGTAGGCAAGGCTCGCGGCCGTGAGGACCGTGAACCCGACCTGGGTTGCGAAGCGCGGCGGCCGGGCGTCCTCGACGGGGCCCTCGCCGAGGCGCGGCTGGATGAGCTCGAAGTACACGACGCACGGCAGGCAGTACTGGCGCCCGAAACGGAGCCCGATCGCCAGCTGGACGGCGAGCGCGGTGAGGAGCGGCCACCAGCCGGTGACGACCGCGACGGTCGAGAGGACCGCGATCGTCGCCTGGTTGACGCGCGGCGCGTGGCTGTCGACGACGTCGTCATCGAGATACGGGTCGGCGGTTCGAGTGGCGGGACGCACGGCTGTGGTTCCTCGAGGCTGCAGCAGCTGATCAGGGTAACCGGGAGCGGCTGGTGAGGTGATCGGTCATCGGGCGACGAGAGATGTCAGTAGTCGGACAGCGACCACCCATCCTGCCCGCGACGCGACGTCACGACCCCTGCGGGCTCTCGTCCCTCCGCCACCGGCCGACCCCCGAGACCCGCTCGACGCGGACGTGGGTGACGAAGCCGGGCGGCGGGTTCGGCATCGCCGGGAAGACGACGTCGGGCCCGAGGTACGTCCGTGCGAGGCGCTGGAGGAGCGCCGCCGCGCCGCCTTGCGTGATCCGGGCGGTGCCGTTGACGACGAGGTACTCGCGGAGGCCCCAGTCGTTCATGCGGTCCGACTGGACCAGCACGCCCACGCGCGGGTCGCGGCGGACGTTCTCGAGCTTTCGCTGGTCCGGCAGCGTCCCGAACACGATCTCGCCATCCTCGACGCCGACCCAGGCCGCGCTGAGGTGGGGCGCGCCGTCGGGATCCAGGGTCACGATGGTCGCGACGGCATCGGAGGCGAGGAGGGCGAGGGCCTCGTCGGACAGTCGATCAGGCATCGCCTGACGATACAGGCGCGGGGTCGGGAGCGCCGCTCGCGCCGTAGCCGCCTCATGGCGATCGTCGTGCCCTGGATCGACGAGCCGGTCAGCGCGATCCCGGGGCCGCGTCCGGAGCCAGCCATGGACAATCCTCGCGTCACCGAGAAGAGCCATACTCCGAGCGCTGCGCAAGG
>DATEZX010000244.1:0-3668 GCA_035255225.1 Candidatus Limnocylindrales bacterium | reverse complement strand
GACGCCCAGACGGCCCACGGCAAGACCGCGTTCGGGGTCGCCCGACGGGCACGCGACGCCGGCGTCGCGTGCGTCGCCGTCGGCGGCGGCGTCGAGCCGGAAGGCGCCACGGCGCTCGCCGCGCTCGGCGCGATCGTGGTGCCGGTTCACCGGCAGGCGACCCCGGTCGAGGAGGCGATGGCCGCGGGCGCCGCGCCGGTCGAGGCTTGCGGCGAGCGGATCGCCCGCCGGCTCTCGGACGCCGGGGTCGGCGGATTGGCGACAATCGGCGCGTGAGTCCCCTGCCCGCCCCGAACGGCGCCTCGAAGCAGCCGACGACCCGGCCCACGACGCGGCCGTCCCGGCGCCCGCCGGCGAAGCGAAGACGCCGCAAGCCGGACCCGAACCAGGCCTGGGCGCGGCGCCTCGAGCGGACGCGCCCCGGTCTCGTGAGCTTCGTCCTCGACGGCCTCGCCGAGCGCTACGGCCATCCGGCCTGGGAGCGGCGCCTCGACCCAACCTCGGAGCTGATCCTGACGATCCTCACCCAGAACAGCGCCGACGTGAACGCCGAGCAGGCCTTCGAGGCGCTCCGGCGCGCCTACCCGTCCGGCGGGCCCATCGAGGAGCACCGGCCCGGGCCCGGCTGGGGCGGGCGGGGGATGCCCGACGGCCGGGCGCCCGAGTGGGCCCTCGTCGACGCGGCGCCGCTCGACGAGCTCGTCGAGGTCATCCGGCCGGGCGGCCTGCCGAACCAGAAGGCTCGCGGCATCAAGGCGGCCCTCGCGGCCGTTCGCGAGGCCCGCGGCGACTACTCCCTGGAGTTCCTCGGGGAGATGACCGCCCGCGAGGCCCGTGACTGGCTCACCGCGATCAAGGGCGTCGGGGTCAAGACGGCCTCGGTCGTCCTGCTCTTCTCGTTCGGGCTGCCGCTGATGCCGGTCGATCGCCACGTCGAGCGAGTGGCGCGCCGGGTCGGGCTCGTGCCCGCCAGGGCCACGGCCGACGAGGACCACGACCTGTTCCTCGAGCTCCTCCAGCCTGACGAGATGCACGAGGCCCACGTCAACCTGATCCAGCATGGCCGGGTCATCTGCCACGCCCGCAACCCGGCCCACGAGCTCTGCCCGCTGCGGGCGCGCTGCCGGTTCGTCGACCCGAAGGCGCCGTAGCCCCGAACGCCATGCCCCTCGAGCGGGCCACGGGTCCGCCCTCGAGAGGCCCCGAGCGCGGCGTATCCTCCGGCCATGTTCGCGAGCAGCTGGCGCGACGGGGTCGGGTCGCCGCGCATCCTGCTCGTCGACGACGACCCGAACCTCCTGGTCCTGCTGGCCGAGCAGCTGCGCGCGGACGGCTTCGAGGTCACGACCGCCCGGGACGGCCAGGAGGCCCTCCGGCGCCTCGAGGGCGGCTGGCCGGACCTCCTCCTCGTCGACATGATGATGCCGCGGATGGACGGCCTGAGCCTCGCGCGCGAGGTCAAGGCCCGGGCTGACCTGCCGATCATCGTCCTGTCGGCGATCGACACGGCCGACTCGAAGGCCGACCTCCTGGAGGAGGTTGCCGAGGACTACGTCACCAAGCCCTACCACTACCCGGAGCTGCGGGCGCGGATCCAGCGAGTCCTCCGGCGCCTGCGCGATCGGGTCCCGAAACGCGAGCTGGTCCTGGGCCCGGACCTCGTCCTCGAGCTCCACCATCGCACGGCCAAGGTGCGGGGCGAGACCGTGCCGCTGACGCCGACCGAGTCGCGGCTCCTGTACGCCCTCGCGGCGAACCTCGGCCAGACCGTCCAGACCGAGACCCTCCTCGATCGCGGCTGGGGCGACGCCGAGGACGCCGACCCGTCGTACGTCTGGGTGACGATGCGTCGCCTCCGCCAGAAGATCGAGGTCGACCCTGACCACCCGGCCCACCTCGTCACCGTCCGAGGCTTCGGCTACCGGCTCGTCGGGGCGGAGGACGCGACCTCGACCGGCGGCGCCGAGGGGCGCGAGGAGCAGGCGTGACCGCGGCGACCCGGACGTGAGCGCGGGGGTCCCCCGACCCGTGGCGCCGGACCCGCAGCGAATCGGTCCCGGGATCTCGTTCCGTGCCCGGCTCACCCTGGGCCTCATCGCCGGTGCGGTGGTGCCGCTCGCCGGGTTCGGGCTCGTCCTCCTGGCTGCCGAGGCGACGCGAACCGGCGGGCTCGACTCCACGCTCCTGCGGGTCGTGCTGTTCGCCCTCGCCGTCGCCGTCATCATCGCGGTCGGCTTCGCCTACCTCCTCGGGGCGAACCTGACGGCCCCGCTGCGAGCCATCTCGCGCGCCGTCGAGCGCGTCTCGGCGGGCGACCTCTCGGCGCGGGTCACGGTTGCGGGCGAGGACGAGCTGGCCCGCCTCGTCGACAGCCACAACCGGTTGGCGGCGGACCTCGAGCGCCGGAACACCCAGCTCGGCCGGATCCTCGTCGCGATCGGCGAGACCAGCCCGAGCGACGGCCTCCAGCGCTTCGTCGCCAACGCGACCGCCAACGCCCGCTCGACGTTCGACATGATCGACGCCCACCTGCACCTCGGCGACCCGGCCGACGTGCCGCTGGAGGAGGTCATTCCGGGCGAGTCCCGCCCGATCCGCGCCATCCTCGCCCTGCCGGACGGGCGCGTCGGGGTCCTGACGGGCCACCTGCCCGCGACGCGGACCTGGGACTCCGCCGACCAGGACCTCCTGGAGCTCTACGCCAGCGAGATCGCGGTCGCGATTCGGAACATCGAGCTGTTCGGCCAGGTCGAGGAGCAGAGCCGCCGGCTGATCGAGCTCGACGCCGCGAAGGACGACTTCTTCCGGGGCGTCAGCCACAACCTCCAGACGCCGTTGACGAGCATCCGCGCCTACGCCGAGCAGCTGAGCGGCGAGCGGCCGGACCGCCGCCTGTCGATCATCGTCGAGCAGTCGGAACGGCTGTACCGCATCGTCCGCCAGCTCCTCGCCGTGTCGCGCCTCGAGGCCGGCACCCTCCGGTCGCGACCCGAGATCCTCGCCCTCGGCCCGCGGATCAAGCGGGCCTGGGAGGCCCTCGGAGCGGCCGACGTCCCGTTCGAGCTCGACGATCGGGCGGCTGGCTGGCTGGCCAGCGCCGACCCCGATCAGCTCGACCAGGTGCTGTGGGCGTTGCTCGACAACGCCGTGCGCTACGGTGGCGGGGCCGTCGTCCGCGCCGCCGTGCGGCCCGCACCGGGCGAGCACCGGCTCGAGGCGACGATCAGCGACGCCGGTCCCGGCGTCGCCGAGGCGGACCGGCCGACGATCTTCGAGCGCTACGAGCGCGGCGCGGCGGGCAGCGCGACCGAGGGCACCGGCCTCGGGCTATACGTCTCCCGCTCGCTGTGCCAGGCCATGGGCGGCGAGCTCCGCCTCGAGCCAGCGGAACCGGGGCGCGGGGCGGCGTTCACGGTCAGCCTCCCGGGCGAGGCGCCCGCCACGGACTCCTGAGCGGCGCTGGTCGACGGCCCTCACCACTGACGATCCGCCGAGCGGCATCGCGGGGCGTCGTTGGCAGGCCGCACCGCCGGGCTGCCTCGCCGAACAAAAGGACCAGCCGAACTGGTACCAACGCCGACCCGGCAGGACCTTCGCGCAATGTCCGGCGCAAGGGATCGTTTCGAGACTCGACCCCCGATGGACACTCAGGTCGCACGTCCTGGGGC
>DATEZX010000243.1:0-2795 GCA_035255225.1 Candidatus Limnocylindrales bacterium | reverse complement strand
GGTCATCGGCATCTACGGGGCGCTCGCGACGTCGCCGCTGCGCGAGCTGGTCCCGTGGGACGACGTCCACGTCTGGTGGGGCGACGACCGCCTCGTGCCGCGCGATCACCCGCTGTCGAACTGCCTGCCGCTCGACGATGTCCTGCTCGAAGCCCCCGGCAAGTCCGGCACGGGCGCCGCGGCGATCGACATCCGCCGAAGCGCGATGCCGGGTATCCCCCTGCCGGTCCTGAACATCCACGTGATGCCGATCGCCGAGGCCCTCGAGGGGCGGTCCGCCGAGGCGGCCGCAGAGCGAGTCGCCGAGGCGTATGCGACCGAGCTGCAGGCCGCGCCGATGGCGCGCGATGCCGCCGGCACGCCGGTCCTCGACGTCATGCTCGTCGGGGTGGGCCCCGACGGCCACGTGCTCTCGGTCTTCCCGGGCTCGCCGCTGTTCGACTCGCCGGCACTCGTGTCTGCCGTCCCGGCCCCGGAGCACGTGGCGCCCCACGTCCCGCGGGTCAGCCTCAGCCCGAGGTTCCTGACCGCCTCACGCCTCCCGATCGCGGTCCTCCTCGGGGCGCGCAAGGCGGATATCGCCGCGAAGGTCCTGGCCGGGCCGCGCGATGTCCGCCGCTACCCGGCTCAGCTCGCCCGGCGCGCCGGAGCGGCGTGGTTCCTCGACGAGGCCGCGGCGGCCGGGCTGCCGCAGCGCGATCGGGGCGAGTGACGCTCGTCCCGGCCCCCGACCGGATCGTCGCGGCGCCTGACGGCGTCCCGATCGCCGTCTTCGAGTCGGGGCTCGCGGCCCACGCCACCGACCACCCGACGGTCGTGCTCGTCCACGGCACGACGGCGGACCACACGACCTTCCGGGCGCTCGCGCCGGTCCTGGGCCTGACACGACACCTCGTCGCGATCGACCGGCGCGGACGAGGCGCCTCGGGGGACGGCCGTGGCGAGTACTCGATCGAGCACGAGTACGACGATCTGGCCGCCGTGGCCCGAACCGTCGCAGTGCTCGAAGGCCGAGCGGTCGACGTGCTCGGTCACTCCTACGGCGGGCGGATCGCGCTCGGAGCGGCTCTGAGATCCGAGGACATCCGGCGGCTCGTCGTCTACGAGGGCGCCCCACCGGTACCCGGGCAGCCATACCGCCCGCCCGGGCTCGAGCGGGACGTCCAGCGACGCCTGGCGCGGGGCGACGGGGCCGCGGCGCTCGAGACGTTCTTCCGGCGGGTCGTCGGCCTGGACGACGAGGCGATCGCCGCATACCGCGCCAACCCCGTCTGGCCGGCGCGGGTGGCGGCTGCCCAGACCGTCCTCCGCGAGCTCGAGGCCGAGGGCTCTGACGCCGCCTCGCTGGAGGCGCTCGCTGCCGTGATGAACCCGACGCTCCTCGTCCTCGGGACGGCCAGCCGCGAGCCCTTCCGTGCCGCGACCGAGGCCCTCGAGGCGAGGCTGGCTCGCGCCACGGTGCTCCGGATCGAGGGCGCGGCGCATGCCGCGCACCACACGCATGTCCCGGAGCTGGCGCTGGGGGTCGAGGCCTTCCTCGATCCGGCGCGCCCGGATGCCGGGCGCGCCTCGTCCGGGCACCGGGATTCGGGCCGCCCACTACCATCGGGCTCGTGACCGCCGATCGGCCCTCCGACGAGCGCCCCTACTCGCCCGGGCTCGAGGGCGTCATCGCGGGCGAGAGCTCGCTTGGCTACGTCGACGGCGAGCATGGCCGGCTCCTGTACCGAGGCTACCGGATCGGCGACCTCGTCGAGCGCGGCACGTACCCCGCCGTCGCCAACCTTCTCTGGACCGGTGACTGGGAGCCATCCCACCACCTGCCCACGGCGTCGGTCCCGGGCCCGGTCCTCTCCGCCCTCCGAGCGCTGCCGCGGACGGCGAAGCCGATGGACGCCCTGCGGACGGCGGTGTCGGCGTGGGGCACGACCCAGGCCCTCGCCTGGCCGCCGACGGTCGAGCAGGCGCGGGCGGTCACGGCCTTCTCCCCGAGCGCTCTCGCCGCGTTCGCCCGCCTCCGCCAGGGCCTCGAGCCGATCGAGCCGGATCCGGCGCTCGACCTCGTGCCGGGGTTCCTGTACCAGCTCAACGGCGAACGCCCCGACGCGGCCACAGCGCGCGCCCTCGACGCCTATTTCATCGTCGGCGCCGAGCACGGCTTCAATGCCTCGACGTTCACCGCCCGGGTCATCATCTCGACTCGCAGCGACATCGCCTCGGCGATTGCTGGGGCGATCGGGACGATGAAGGGCCCGCTCCACGGCGGCGCCCCGTCCGAGGTCGTCGAGCAGATCCACCAGGTTGGCTCGCCCGAGCGGGCCGAGGCCTGGGTTCGCGAGACGCTCGATCGCGGCGAGCGCCTGATGGGCTTCGGCCATCGCGTCTACCGGGCCTACGACCCGCGCGCCGCCGCGCTTCGGAAGGTCGCCGAATCGATGGCCCATCCGCCCGAGTGGCTGGCGATGGCCATCGCCGTCGAGGACGTCGCCCTGCGGGTCCTGGCCGAGCGCCACCCCGAGCGGGCCCTCAAGACCAACGTCGAGTATTACGCCGCGCCCGTGCTGATGGGCGTCGGCCTGACGCCTGACCTGTTCCCGGCGACGTTCTCCCTGGCCCGGCACGCGGGCTGGACGGCGCACGTCCTCGAGCAGGCGGCGAACAACCGCCTCATCCGGCCCGACGCGAGGTACATCGGCCCCTCGGAGCGGGACCTCCCGACCTAGCCCGCCGGCCCGACCGGCCGGAGGATCGCGGGCGATGGGTCGCCCAGCCTCAGTCTCCCGGGCATCGGCGCG
>DATEZX010000242.1:0-4690 GCA_035255225.1 Candidatus Limnocylindrales bacterium | reverse complement strand
AGGCGCGAGGTCGAGGGCGTCTGGCTGGCGGCCGAGACGCGCGTGTACCTCGACGCCCTGAGGGATCCGCGCCGAGGCGCCGAGCAGGCGCGCGAGTACCGCAGCCAGGTATTCGGGTTCTGATGGCGCTCTCCGCCGCCGACTATGACCCCGCGGCCACGGAGTTGTGCGAGCGGGCGCTCGTGACGATCCTCGGGAACGCCGGCTGGTGGGGCCAGCACCTGTACCTGGTGGGCGGGCTCGCGCCGCGCTACCTGACGGTCCCGCCGACCCCAGGTCGACGGCCGCACGCGGGCACTCGCGACGTCGACCTCGGGCTTGCACTCGCCTTCCCGGCGAACACCCGCGCGGACTACCAGAAGCTCGCACAGTGCCTTCAGCGTGCCGGCTTCGGTCAGACCCGCGACGAGCCGGCGTTCACGTGGACCCGCACGGAGGACGGCGACAAGCTTAAGGTCGACCTCCTGAGCGAGACCGACGAGGTGGCGCCGGGCGATAGCTTCAAGCCTCGCGCGAACACCGGTTCGAGGCTCCAAGCGCTGAACGCGCAGGGGATCCACCTCCTGCCGCTCGATCACCGAGTTGTCGAGGTGACAGCCGAGCGACTCGACGGCCAGGGGGTGTCGACCGTCAGCGTCCGCGTGGCCGGACCGCTCCCGTTCGTCGCGCTCAAGGTCAACGCGCTCCAGCTGCGCCACCTCACGAAGGACGCCTACGACATCGTGTACACGCTGGACAACCTCGGGCCAGCGGACAGCCCGCACCCATCTGAAGCTGGACGCCTGCTGGCACAGAGCCCGATTGCTCGAGATCCGTTCATCGTGGAGTCGATCGAGCTGCTCCGGGCGCGCTTCGCCGAGCCGCACCTCGACGGGCCGGGGGCATACGCACAGTTCCTGGGCGTCGGGCCATCCGACGACGCGAGGCTGCGCAACGAGGCCGTGGCGATCATCGGCGAGGTTCTTGCGGTCTTCGATCTGGGGCTCGAGGGTCACGAGTGACGACCTTCACCGAGTCAATCGTGGAGGAGGCGGCGCTCGCCGTCCTCGGCAGGCTGGGCTGGACGGTCCTCCACGGTCCGGAGATTGCGGTTGGCACGCCGGCCGCTGAGCGCTCGGACCCGGGGTACCGCGACGTCATCCTCGAGGGCCGGCTGCGGGACGCGCTCGCCCGCATGAACCCCGGGCTGCCGGCCGCGGCCGTCGAGGACGCGTTCCGCAAGCTGACCCGGGTGGCCGGGCCGACGCTCATCGAGCGCAACCGGGCGCTCCACCGAATGCTCGTGGACGGCGTGACGGTGGAGTACCGCCGGCCCGACGGCTCGATCGCCGGCGCGCAGGCCCAGGTCATCGACTACGAACGGCCTGAGGCCAACGACTGGCTCGCGGTCAACCAGTTCACCGTCGTGGATGGCGGCCACGAGCGCCGGCCCGACATCGTGCTGTTCCTCAACGGCCTGCCGGTCGCGGTGATCGAGCTCAAGAACCCGGCCGACGAGCAGGCGACGATCCACACCGCGTACCGCCAGCTGGTGACGTACCAGGCGCAGATTCCGGGCCTGTTCGAGGCGAACGCCGTCCTTGTCACCTCCGACGGGACGACCGCCCGCATCGGCGCCCTCGGCGCCGGCGAGGAGTGGTTCAAGCCCTGGCGGACGATCGAGGGCACCGCCGACGCGCCGGCGGCGATGCCCGAGCTCCGCGTGCTCCTGGAGGGCGTGTTCGAGCACCGCCGCTTCCTCGACCTGCTGCGCCACTTCGTGGTGTTCGAGGACGCCGGCGGCGGGGCGATCGCCAAGAAGATCGCCGGGTACCACCAGTTCCACGCGGTGAACGCCGCGGTCGAGGAGACGATCCGGGCGACCGGCGCGCTCTCGGAGCCGCACCTCCGCGTAGCCGAGGAACACGGCCGGTACGAGACGCCATCGAACCCGGGCGGCGAGCACGGCGACCGGCGCGTCGGCGTCATCTGGCACACCCAGGGGTCGGGCAAGAGCCTGACCATGGCCTTCTACGCCGGCCGGATCGTCCTCGAGCCCGCGATGGCCAACCCGACCCTGGTCGTCTTGACTGATCGCAACGACCTCGACGACCAGCTGTTCGGAACGTTCGCCCGCTGCCACCAGTTGCTGCGCCAGGAGCCGGTCCAGGCGCAGGACCGCGCCGACCTGCGGGCGAAGCTCGCCGTGGGCTCAGGTGGCGTCGTGTTCACGACGATCCAGAAGTTCCTGCCCGACGAGCGGGGCGACACCCATCCCGTCCTGTCCGACCGGCGGAACATCGTGGTGATCGCGGACGAGGCGCACCGGAGCCAGTACGACTTCATCGACGGCTTCGCGCGCCACCTCCGGGACGCGCTGCCCGGCGCGTCGTTCATCGGCTTCACGGGCACGCCGATCGAGCTCACCGACGCCAACACCCGCTCGGTGTTCGGCGACTACATCAGCGTCTACGACATCGAGCGTTCGGTCCGCGACGGCGCGACGGTCCCGATCTACTACGAGAGCCGGCTCGCGAAGATCGCGCTCGCCGAGGCCGAGCGGCCCAAGATCGACCCCGCCTTCGAGGAGGTCACCGAGGGCGAGGAGGTCGACCGCAAGGAGCAGCTCAAGAGCCGCTGGGCGCAGCTCGAGGCGCTTGTCGGCGCCGAGCACCGGGTGCGCCTCGTTGCCGCTGACCTGGTCGCGCACTTCGAGGACCGCCTCGCGTCGATGGACGGCAAGGCGATGGTCGTCACGATGAGCCGGCGGATCGCAGTCGACCTGTACCGCGAGATCGCCGCGCTCCGGCCCGAATGGGTCGGGACGGGCGACGATGACGGCGTGCTCAAGGTCGTGATGACCGGGTCCGCCTCGGATCCGCTCGACTGGCAGGACCACATTCGCAACAAGCCGCGGCGCGAGGCGCTCGCCGCCCGCTTCCGGAATCCGGGTGACCCGTTCCGGATGGTCATCGTGCGCGACATGTGGCTGACCGGGTTCGACGCGCCCTCGCTGCACACGATGTACCTCGACAAGCCGATGCGCGGACACGGCCTGATGCAGGCGATCGCGCGGGTCAACCGGGTGTTCCGGGACAAGCCGGGCGGGCTCGTCGTGGACTACCTCGGCATCGCCGACGAGCTGCGCAAGGCGCTCGCGGCGTACACGGAGTCCGGCGGGACCGGCAAGGCCGCGATCGACCAGGCCGAGGCGGTCGCCCTGATGCTCGAGAAGCACGAGATCTGCGCCGGCCTGTTCCACGGCTTCGGCCACCGCGCCTGGGTGACCGGCGACGCCGAGGAGCGGCTCGCGCTGCTCCCGGCCGCGCAGGAGCACATCCTCGCGCAAGAGGACGGCAAGGCACGGCTGCTCCAGGCCGTGACCGAGCTCTCGGCCGCGTTCGCCCTGTCCGTGCCGGCCGACGAGGCGATCGCGATCCGCGACGACGTCGGCTTCTACCAAGCCGTCCGGGCGGTGCTCGCCAAGAGCGTCGCGGGCGAGCGCAAGACGGACGAGCAGCTCGACCACGCGATCCGCCAGATCGTGAGCCAGGCGATCGTGTCCGACGAGGTCCTCGACATCTTCGCCGCGGCCGGCCTGCGGAAGCCCGACATCTCGATCCTGTCCGACGAGTTCCTCGCCGACGTCCGGGGCCTGCCGCAGCGCAACGTCGCCGTTGAACTGCTGCGCAAGCTGCTGGCGGGCGAGATCAAGTCGCGCGGCCGGCGGAACGTCGTCCAGGCGCGCTCCTTCGCCGACCTGCTCGAGCAGGCGCTCCGCCGCTACCAGAACCGGGCGATCGAGACGGCCCAGGTGATCGAGGAGCTGATCGCGCTCGCCAAGGACATCCGACAGGCGTCAGCACGGGGAGAGGAGCTCGGCCTCACCGACGACGAGCTGGCCTTCTACGACGCCCTCGAGGCAAACGACGGCGCGGTCGCGGTGCTCGGCGAACCGGAGCTTCTCGCCATCGCCCGCGAGCTGACCGAGCAGGTCCGGGCCAACGTCACGATCGACTGGACCGTCCGCGAGAACGTGCGGGCGCAGCTCCGGGTGCTCGTCAAGCGGATCCTGCGCAAGCACGGCTACCCGCCCGACAAGCAGGCGCGGGCGACGGAGCTCGTGCTGGAGCAGGCCGAGGTGCTGAGCGAGCTCTGGGCGGTCGCATAAGGAAGCAGTCGCCTGAGCTCGGGTCCGAGAAGCCCGGGCGTCGAACAGGTCGGCGGCGACGGCCCTCGCGCAGACGACTCGGGGACGCCCGCCTCGCCTACACGCGGGAGAAACGGCTCATCATCCCGCGGCGGGCGCGCCGGGGGTATCTGTCGCCTCGGCCAGCGGCCAGCGACGCCCGAAGTCGTTGACCGCCGAGCCGATCGACAGGTAGATGCGGTCCTCGCCCAGTTCATCCATCAGGCCCGTCTTCCGCAGGCGGTCCCGGACGGTGCCCCTGACCTGCGCCACCAGCACCTCGATCGATCGCGAGCGCAGGTCACCGACGAGCTCGAACAGCATGTCCGTCGTCGTCACGTCCAGGTCCGCGGTGGCCGCGAGGTCGATGAGCACCCCGTGCGGGGGCGGCTCCTGCGCGGCGACGATGTCCAGGATCTGGCTCTTGGCGACGTTCGCGTTGAAGAAGTACAGCGGCGCGTCGAGGCGGACGATCACGAGTCTCGGGACTGGCTGGGCGTCAGGGTGCCGCGCGAGGTCGCC
>DATEZX010000241.1:0-10887 GCA_035255225.1 Candidatus Limnocylindrales bacterium | reverse complement strand
ACGTCGTCTCGGCCCACGTCGTGCTCCAGCCCGACGCTGACCCGGGCCGGCTCATCGACCATCTCGGGGACTGCCTCGCCGGGGACTTCGACATCGACCACTCGACCTTCCAGCTCGAGACGCCCGAGCACGTCCTGTGGGAGGGCCGCGCGTCACGGACGCGCCACTGATCGCCCGCCGTCACGCGATCCATGCCACGGAGCCGCGACGGACGGTCCGGACGACCTCGGCCAGGGCCGCCGGCAGCAGGGCGACGATGGCGACGACCAGCCAGTCGAGCGCATCGAGCGGGGTGGCCCGGAACGCATCGGCGAGCGGCGGGATGTACGGGATCGCGGCCTGGATCACCAGCGCCGCGAGGCAGGCGAGGAGCAGGAATCCGTTCCGGCCGAGCCGGTGCACCGGCTGGCGGACGCTCCGATTGGCGTAGGCCCGGACGCACTGGCTCGCGACGAGCACGGTGTAGGCGAGCCATGACGCGTGGTCGAACGCGCCGCCATGGACGAGCATGGCGACCAGGGCGGCCGCGGCCGTGAAGCCTCCCGCGCCGGCGATCCCGAGCAGGATCCGGTTCGGCAGCAACGGCTCGCCCGCATGGCGCGGAGGCCGGGTCATGACGCCTGGCTCGGGCGGCTCGCGCTCGAAGGCGATCGACGTCGAGAGATCGATGAACAGTTCCATCCACAGGATCTGGAGCGGCAGCAGGACCTGGCGCTCCGCGACGGCGATCGTCGAGATGAGGATGAAGCCGAGGAACGCGACGTGGGTCGAGATCAGGAAGACCAGGCCCTTCTGGACGTTGTCGACGATCCGGCGACCCTCGGCCAGCCCGAACATGAGCGTCGCGAACGAGTCGTCGCCGAGGACGAGATCCGACGCCTCGCGCGCGACGGCCGTCCCGCTGCCCATGGCGACCGCGACGTCCGCGCCGTGCAGCGCCGGGGCATCGTTCACGCCGTCGCCGGTGACCGCGACGATCCGCCGATCGGTGCGCGCCGCGTTGACCAGGCGGCGCTTCTGGTCCGGGGTGGACCGGGCCACGACGTGCAGGTCACGCAGCTCCGCCGCCAGGCGGGCGTCGTCCCAGGCGTCGAGCTCCTCGCCGGTGACGATTCGGTCGGCCCTCAGGCCGGCGGTGCGCGCGATGGCCGAAGCCGTCGCGGGGTGGTCGCCGGTCACGACGACGACCTGGATGCCGGCGCCATCGGCCATCGCCATCGCGTCGCGGATGCCAGTCCGGATCGGGTCGGCGAAGCCGATCAGGGCGACCATCGCCCAGTCACCCGGCTCGCGACGCCGAGCCAGCGCGACGAGCCGCTCGCCGGCGCCCGCCGAGGCGGTGATCCGCTCCTCCCAGCCGGTCGGGTCGGCGCCCTGATCGGTGGCCATGCGAAGGACGACCTCCGGGGCCCCCAACAGGAGCCGCTGGACGGTCCCGTCGACGCGGGCGACGGTCGAGGTCACCGGATGGCGCTCGGTCGGGGCGGTTGCCTCGATGAGGTCGTTCCGGTCGAGCGAGGTCTCGCCGCCTGCCGCGACGATGGCGGTCCCGAGCGCGCGCGTGAAGGAGCTCGGGGCGACGGCCTCGCCTGGCCAGGCGTCCTCCTCGGCCCGGTAGGCAGCCTCGAGGATCGCACGACGCTCGAGGGGCTCGGCGACGTCGCCCGCGGGCGTCCGGACGGATGACACCTCGAGGCGGTTCTGGGTGATCGTGCCGGTCTTGTCGGTGACGATGAGGTCCACCGCGCCGAGGGTCTCCTCGGCGTTGAGGCGCCGGACGAGGACCCCGCGGCGGAGGAGCCGGTAGGCGCCGAGGCCCAGGATCACCGCGAGCAGGACCGGCGGCTCCTCCGGGATCGCGGCGATCGCCGACGAGATGCCGGCCAGGACGTTCGCGCCGAGGGGATGGCCGCGCACGAAGCCGATGCCGGAGGTGAAGACGATCAGCCCGATCGCCACGACGAGCAGGATCCGGACCAGTCGGTCGAGCTCCCGCTGGAGCGGGCTTCGACGGCGCTCGCGGGTCGCGAGCTCGCCGGCGATCCGGCCGAACTCGGTCCCGGTCCCGATCGCGACGACGATGCCCTCGCCGCGTCCGCCGACGACGCTCGTGCCCGCATAGGCGATCGATCGCCGCTCGGCCAGCGGCGCGCCGGCGTCGTCGGGGGCGACCGTCCCGGTCTCCGGGATCGATTCCCCCGTCAGCACGCTGCGGTCGAGGAGCAGCCGCTCCGCTCGCGCGATCCGCGCGTCGGCCGGGACGACGTCGCCGGCCTGGACCAGCACGACGTCGCCGGGCACGAGGGTCGCGGCCGGCACGGTGAGGACCTGGCCGTCGCGGCGGACCCGAGCCGTCGGCGCCGAGGCAGCGCGCAGCGCCTCGACGGCGCGCTCGCCGCGGTACTCGGTGACGATGTCGGCCCCGACGATCGGCAGCAGCCCCGCGAGCACCAGCAGGCCGTCACGCGTCTCGCCGAGGAGGACGGCGAGCCCGCCTGCGGCGGCCAGCATGAGGACGAACGGCTCGGTCGCGGCGTCGAGGACGATCCGCCACAGCGGTTCACGCACCGCGGGGGCGATCTCGTTGGGGCCGGCCTGGAGGCTGCGTCGCCACGCCTCCTCGGTCGTGAGCCCGCGCTCTGGGTCCACACCGAGGCTCGCCGCGACGTCGCCGACCGGGATCGCGCCGGGACCCACCGCGAGGCTGGCCGTGCTCACCGCGCGACCGCGTCGCGGAGGATTCGTTCTGGCGCTGCCCAACCGAGCGGGCGCGGCGCCGTCCAATCACCGCTCGGCAGGCGCGGTACGTCGGAGATGGGGTCGACGCGAATGTCGGGCCACGCATGGACCATGCGACCGTCGCCGAGTGCGAGGCCGACATGACCCCACGCGCGAACGATCCCGTCGATCGGTCCAGACGTCGCAAAGAAGACGAACGATCCGCGCGGTGCGATGTCGGTCGGCCGTCCGGCGCGGTACATCTCGGCCGACTCGGCAGCCGTGTCGCCGCCGAAGACCTCGATCTCGTTCGGGATCTCGTAGGCGTCCTCGACGAACGACAGGCATCGGGTCTCGTAGCTTCCCGAGCCGACCTGGCCGAGGGCCCACTCGACGGTCGCGGTCACGCAGACGGCGACGTCGAGCGGCGGCCTCATCCTCCGGTCCACGGCACGATCGTGGATTCCGCGGGACACCTTCGTCCCGGGCCGGTCCGACCGTGCGGCAAGGCCGACGGGCCCGCGATCGCGCACACGGGCCATCTTGCGCCGTCGCGGTCCGTCCCCGGGCGATGGCCGACCAGGGGGTGTCGTAACGATCAGGTAGGCTGGCTGCCGTCGGCGTGTGTCGTCGTCAGCAGCCGGACGAGCGCGTCGTTGACCACGTCGGGCTGCTGCTCGGCCGGATAGTGGCCGGCGCCGGCGACCTGTCGATGCTCGACGTGGTCCGCGACAGCGCCGAAGGACGCCGCGACCGCTCGGCCCATCCCGAACTCGCCGCCAACGGTCAGCACCGGGATGGCCAGGGGCTTTGCTGCTCTTCGCCGAACGGCCTCGGCGTCCGCGCTCGCGGTCCGGTAGTAGCCGACCGACGCCTCGAGGGCTGACGGCCGGCGGTACGCGGCGAGGTAGGTCGCGACCGCATCATCGGCCAGCGGCTCGGGTCCGGCGCTGTCGCCCAGGAACGTCCCGTAGAAGGCGTCCTCGCGGCCCGGGACGAGCGCCTCGGCGAGGCCCGGCGCGCGAAGAAAGGGACCGTGCCAGCTCGGGTAGTACCGAGCCCCGGGCTCGGGAACGACGGCTCCGATCCCGGGCAGCATCTCCTCCTCGACGGCCAAGGCCGTGACCCGCCCGGGCAGGTCGGCGGCGAGCAGGTACCCGACCGTCCCGCCCCAGTCGTGGCCGACGACGGCGAACGACGCGACGGCGAGTCGGTCGAGGAGCCGGACGACGTCGCCGGCGAGGACCTCCTTGTCGAATGGCCCGCCGTGCGACGAGGACGCGCCGAGGCCTCGCAGCTCGACCGTGATCGCGCGCAGCCCGGCGGCAGCCAGCACGGGGATCGTGTGTCGCCAGTGGTAGGCCGTGACCGGCCAACCGTGGAGCAGGACGACGGTGCGGCCGGTGCCAGCTTCCTCCACCGCGATCTCGACACCGTTGCTGATCTCGACCAGCCGCATGGCGTTCCTCAAGGTCGCGCCCAACCGGAGCGCTGACCGTACATCAGGCGGAGCTCTTCTCGGTTCCCGCCCGGCGCTGACGGCCGACGTGGCCGACTGGTCGGCGAGCGACCGGGGCCTAGGGAGCGGTCGCCGTCGCGAACCAGAGCAGTTCGCCCTGACCGGCGCTCGGCAATCCGGCTACGACGAGGCCGGCGGGCACGACGTGAACCGGATCCTCGTGGGCGAGGACGTACGGACCGGACTCATCCGCGGAGTTCCAACGGCCCGGTATGGCCGTCGACCCCGAGAACGCGAGGCGAGTCCACGTCACCCCGTCGGTCGAGCTCCAGCCCAGGACCGCGACGTCCTTGCCGGACGTGTGCCCGAACAGCACCATGTGCGACCCATCGCCAGCCAGGGCGTCCACGTACGGCAGCTTGCCCCCGAGATCACCGACGAAAGTCCATGTCCGGCCATCGGCCGACGCCCAGCCACTCGTCGGATCGCAGCAATACGTTCCCGTGGCCCCGGCCCGCAGGCCCAGCGCGAACAGGCCGTCGGCCCCGGCGACGACCTGGCTCAGCCGGGGACCTAGGCCCGAGCTGCCGTCGGCAAGCGTCTCACGCGGTCCCGAGTCGCCTGGGACGTTCGCCTTCACCCAGGTCCGGCCATCGGTCGAGACCCAGGCCGCCGGCCGGCCGGCCCCGGTGCCCGCTGGCGGGTCGGGTTGACCGGTGCGACCCACGATCACGAACCCGCCGGCGGACGTGGCGACGTCGTAGAGGTAGGCGTCGGCAAAGGCCGATGACACGGCGATCCGCTCCCAGGTCACCCCGTCGACCGAATGGACGATGACCGGCAGGCTCTCCGGGTCCCCCCAGTCCGCGTGGAGGCCTCCGATGGCGACGATACCTTCGGGACCGCTCGCGACCGCGCCGAGGAGGGCGCGATGGCCGCCGGCTTCCCAGGCGGCGCGCCAGGTCGGGCTGTCGATGGGCGTCCAGGCAAGGCCATCGTCGGACTGCCAGAGCAGTGGCGCGCCCCCCAGGCGGAGGGAGTCGCGCTCGATGGCGACCAGCGCGTGACCCGCCATCGCGAGCCGGACGTCCAGCGTGTCCTCGACCTGGCGTGGCGGACCGATCTGGGAGATGGTCCAATTCCGGCCGTTGTGAGAGGTCAGGAAGGCGGGGGCGATGCCGGTGTCGGTGTCCGCGACCGGGTCGTGCGTGACCTTGAACCCGGCGCCCACGTAGCCGCTTCCCCACCGAAGGATGTCATTGATGACGAGCCGGCTGGTGTCGGTGCTCGGGAGGGCGACCCCATCGGACCAACTGAGGCCGGTCCATCCCATCCCGGAAATCCCCGTGGGGAGCGGCGTCGAGGTCGACGTCGTCGAGTTCGGGCTCGGCACGACCACGCTGGCCGAGGGCAGGGCGGTCGACGCCTCGGTCGTCGGGCTCGGGCTGGCCTCGATCGTGGAGGTGGGCTCGGGGCTGCCCGCGGGCGGCGGTCCGACCTGCGGCCGCTGGCTGACGAAGACAGCCGCGGCCAGGATCGCCACGACCGCCACGGCGACGAGCGACAGCTGGAGCGGGCGGCCGAGCCACGGCCGTCGGGCGACCGGCGGCTGGGCGAGCATCGCCGCCACCCGAGCGTGCAACGAGCTAGGCGCCTCGCGGCCGGCGACGTCGCGAAGGAGCGCCTTGAGGTCGCGCTCGAAGCGCTCGTCGTTCACCGCACTGCTCCTTCCGACGCCCGGGCCGCGGCCTCGTACGCTGCCCGCAGCTCTCGGACGCCGTAGTGGAGGCGGGACTTGACCGTCCCGTCCCGCAGGCCGAGCTGGGCCGCGATCTGCTCGGTCGTCAGGCCCTCGAGGTAATGGAGCGCCACGACAGCGCGATGCTCGGCGGTCAGCGTCGCCAGCGCCTGGTGCAGCGCCGCGCGCTCGATGGACGCGCCGAAGTCGTCGCCGGGAGCGGGCGGATCGACCGCAAGGACGTTCGGCCGGCGCGCCCGATCGTGGAGGCGATCCCGGCAGACGTTGACGACGATCCGGGTGAACCAGGCGTCGAAGCGGCCCGGATCGTGCAGCGACGCGACGTGCTGCCAGGCCCGCAGGCTCGCGTCGGCCACGGCGTCCTCTGCCTCGTCGCGGCTGCCGAGGATGACCGAAGCCAGCCTGAAGCTGCGATCGAGCGACCGATCGATGAGCGACGCGAAGGCGTCGGCACGGTCGCTGCCGGGAGTGGCCAGGCCTGCCCGCAGGCGCTCTAGCAATCCGTCCTCGAGCGGGGTCACGGTTCCGGTCACGCCTGATACGACCGGAACGCCCCCGAGTTCGTTCAATCTGGCTCCGGGCGCCTCGGGCGACCAGTGCCTATCGGCCCGCCACGCCGCTCGAGGGGACCGACGCCGAGGGTCCGACTGGGGGTGTCGTTGCAGGTCGGGGGCACGAGCGCCTTGAAGACGTGCTCGACGCCCTTGAGCCAAAGCGTGCGACCGCGCGCCTGCTCGAAGAGGCCGTCGAGGCGTTCGAAGCGCGAGGCGGCGCTCTGTCCCTTGACCTCCCCGAAGAGCTCAAGCTCGTACGCGGCACACCGTTTGAGGTCGCGGTGTTCGCGGCCCCCATTCGCCACGAGGGGCGGGTGCTGGGCCGGCTCGAGCTCGGACCTCGTCGCGGGGGACGGCACTACTCCGAAGCCGACCAGCGGGCCCTTCGGGAGGCCGCCGACGCCGTTGGTGACGCCATCGACTTCGCCATCCGAATGGCCTCAGCAGGTGCTCGGGGCTGAAGGACAACGGCGCAGCCGGGTCAGGAATAGCCGAACGGTCGCCGCCGTCACCCGCGAGTCGCTGCGTCAGGCGGGCGTCGCCCTCCGGTCTGATCGCCTTGCTGGGGGAGATCCTGGAGCGCCCCGCGGCGACGAGGCGACCTTGGCCGCGTTCGGCTCCCACGACGTTCCGGCCGGAGTGCCCGCCGGATCGGGCTTCGGGGCCCTTCCCCCGATCCCGGATTCAAGGTGGACTGGACCGTCGAGCGCATGCACGGGAGGGCGCGGACGATGGCGGTCATCGAGACCGAGCGCTTGACGAAGTACTACGGCAAGCACCGTGGGATCGTGGACGTCGACCTGGCCGTCGAGCAGGGCGAGATCTTCGGCTTCCTCGGACCGAACGGCGCCGGCAAGACGACGACGATCCGCCTGCTCTTGGACCTGATCCGGCCGACCTCCGGTCGAGCCCGCGTCTTCGGAATCGAGTCAACCGCCGACCCGGTCGCCATCCATCGGCGGATCGGCTACCTGCCCGGCGAGTTCTCCCTGTTCGACCGCCTGACGGGCGGCCAGACGATCGAGTACTACGGCAACCTCCGGGGCGGCGTCGATCGGCGCCGGCAGGCGGACCTGATGGCGCGCTTCGACCTCGACCCATCGCGCCGCTACCGCGAGTACTCGAAGGGCAACAAGCAGAAGGTCGGGCTGGTCATCGCGCTGCAGCACCGCCCGGAGCTCCTGATCCTGGATGAGCCCACGGCCGGCCTCGACCCGCTGGTCCAGCAGACCTTCTTCCAGCTCGTCCGCGAGGCGGTCGCTGACGGCGCGACGGTCTTCCTCTCCAGTCACATCCTCGACGAGGTCGAGCGGACGTGCCACCGGGTCGCGATCATCCGCGACGGTCGCCTCGTCAAGGTCGACCGCGTGGCCGCGCTGCGCGACCTGGCCCATCACCAGGTCGAGCTGCGCTTCCCGGCTCCCGTGCCCGTGGCCGACTTCGCCGCGATTCCCGGCGTCAGCGACGTCGAGGCGACCGATGGCCAGCTGCACCTTCGCATGGCCGGCGATCTGGGGCCCCTCGTCGCCGTGGCGGCCCGTCACCACGTCGTTGACCTGACGAGCCGCGAGCCGACGCTCGAGGAGACCTTCCTCGCCCAGTACGGAACCCACGACCCGGAGGAGGCCGACGAATGACCGCCCAGGCCACGCCGGTCGGTGCGCCGAGCACGAGCCCCAGCGTGCCGGTCGGCCCGCGCCTCCTCGGGCTCGGCAGCGTCTTCGGCAAGACCCTTCGGGACTCCCGGGCGGCGATCCTCATCATCACCACCCTGCTCGGGGTGATGATCCTGGCCGGCGGCGGCGTGATGGCGAACACGTACGGCACCGTGGAGGCGCGGACCGAGCTGGGGACGATGTCGCGCGACATGCCGCCCCTGCTGCGGGGCTTCTACGGCAATCCGCTGAACGTCGACCGCCTCGGCGGCTTCATCTCGTGGCACTACGCGGCGTACTTCGCGATGCTGGCTGGCCTGTGGTCGATCCTCGCCCTGGCCTCCACCCTGGCCGGTGAGGCGCGGCGCGGGAACCTCGACCTGACGGCTGCCACGCCGCACGCTCGCCGGGTCATTGCCCTCCAGAAGGTCGGCGGCCACCTCGCGGGCCTCGTCATCGCGATGACCATCCTCGGGGTCCTCGCCTGGCTGACCGGCGCGGTATTCGGACGGCTGCCAGGAGATGCGATCGATCCGGGAGCGGGCGCCGCGTTCGCGGTCGGCCTCGGCGTCCGGGCCCTCGTCGCCGGATCGGTGGCCTTCGCCCTGGCGCCGCTCATCGGCCGCGGGGCGAGCGCCGGGCTCGCCGGCAGCCTCATGGTGGCTGGCTACGTCGCCTACGGGTACCGAACCGTCGTGCCCGCCTTCGACTCGATCGCCGGGCTCACCTGGTGGTCGTGGACGGCCGACCACATCCCGCTGGCGGGCAGCTACGACTGGGGCGGGATCGCGTTCACGGCCGGCATCGCCGTCGTCCTCCTGGCGATCGGCGTCGAGGGCTTCGCTCGGCGCGACATCGGCGTCACGCTGTCGGTCCCGACGCCGCCGCTCCCGGCCTGGCTCCTGGGCGTGCGCGGAGCCATCGGGAGGTCGTTCGGCGACACGCTCCCGGGAGCCTTCTGGTGGGCCGTCGGGCTCGCTATCTACGGCCTCGCGATGGCCGGCGCCTCGCTCTCGATGATCGATCTCCTGGACGGCTCACCCGAGATGGCCCAGGTCTTCCGGACGCTCATCCCGAACATCGACCTCACAACCGCGGCCGGGTTCCTCCAGCTCGCGTTCGTCGACCTGGGCTTCGTGCTCGTCGGCCTGGCGGTGACGATGCTCGTCGGCGGCCGCTGGTCCGACGAGGCCGAGGGTCGCCTCGAGATGCACCTCACGACACCGCTCAGCCGAACTGGCTGGGCGTGGGCGCAGGGGATCGCCATCGTCCTCGGCATCGCGGTGATCACGGCCGCACTCGCCGCAGCAATCGGGCTCGGGGTCGCCGCGATCGGGCAGGACCCGGTGACGCCGATGGGAGGCACGATCGTACTCGGCCTGTATGGCCTGGCCCTGGCCGGCATCGGCATGGCTGCCGGTGGGATCCTCGGGCCCCGGGCTGCCGCGCCCGTCGTCGCGGCGGTCGCGATCGGGACGTTCCTGCTCGACATGCTGGCGCCGATGCTCCGGTTGCCGGACTGGGTGGCCCAGCTCGCCCTGACCACGCACCTCGGCGAGCCGATGGTCGGCACGTGGGATCCGGTCGGAGTCGTCGCCTGCCTCGCGCTGGCTCTCGTCGGGCTCGCCGCCGGGATCTGGGGGATGGCACGCCGGGACATCGCGCGGTGAACCTTCCACCCCGGATCCGCGACGCGACGCTCGAGTGGGTCCTCGACGGCGCGGAGCCGGCGGTTCGCCATCGGGCCCTCCTCGAGCTCCTCGGACGATCGCCGACCGATCCCGAGGTCGTCGCGGCGCAGGCCGCCGCGATGCGAGCTCCCCCGATTTCGACCATCCTCGCAGCGCAGGACGGAGAGGGCTGGTGGGTCCGGCCGGGCTCGGGGTACCTGCCCAAGTACCGGTCGACGGTCTGGCAGGTGATCTTCCTCGACCAGCTGGGCGCCGACGCCGAGGACCCGAGGATCCGAGCGGCGTGCGAATACGTGCTGGACCACGCGCAGACCGCCGCAGGAGGCTTCGGCGTCCGCCTCGTCGGAGAGGGCAGCCCTCCTCCGTCGGCGGTAGCCCACTGCCTCAACGGCAACCTCCTCCACGCGCTCATCGGGTTCGGCTGGCTCGACGACGAGCGGGTCGCCCGCGCCGTTGAGTGGCAGGCCGCCGCGATCACCGGGGAGGGCGACATCCGGTTCTACAAGTCGTCCCTTCCCGGCCCGGGCTTCCGCTGTGGCGCCAACGACGGCCTGCCGTGTGCCTGGGGGGCGACGAAGGCCGTCCTCGCCCTGGCGCGTATTCCGGCGGACAGGCGGGCACCGCACATTCAGCGTGCCCTGGACCAGGGGGTCGACTTCCTGCTCAGCCGTGACCCGGCCATCGCGGACTACCCGATGGGCTATGGCCAGACGAAGCCGAACGGATCGTGGTTCCGGCCCGGCTTCCCGTCCGGGTACGTCGCCGATGTCCTGCAGGTGCTCGAGGCGTGCTGCGAGGCTGGTCGCGGCACGGATCCTCGACTCCGGCCTGCACTCTCGTGGCTCCTCGACCAGCAGGCTGTGCCCGGTCGATGGGCCAACCGCTACTCATACGCCGGGAAGATGGTCGTGGACATCGACGCCCCGAACGCCGTGAGCCGGTGGGTGAGCCTGCGAGCCCTTCGCGTGCTGCAGGCTTCAGGATGGATCGGGTGACGAGCGAGCGAGGTGCTCCGGGCAGATGACTCTCCAGGCCCGACCGCGGGGGCGGC
>DATEZX010000240.1:0-2784 GCA_035255225.1 Candidatus Limnocylindrales bacterium | reverse complement strand
CTTCGGCTGTCTGACGAAGCGCGCGGCGGGCGGTCATCGAGGCTCGGCTCGAGGTTGCAGCACGGGTGTTGCCTCCTTCTCAATGCCTATCCAACGACATGATCCCGTTGGTTGCCCAGACGCGGTCGGCGACCCGCTAGGAGTCCACAGCCATGGCCGGCGCCTCGCGACGAAGCCGCAGGCCCCGGAGCAGCTGGGCATTGGCCGCGACGATGATCGTCGAGGCGCTCATCGCGATGGCGCCGACGGCCATCGGGAGGTCGATTCCGTAGCCAACGAGGAGGCCCGCGGCGACCGGGATCGCGACCAGGTTGTAGGCGGTTGCCCAGACGAGGTTCTGGATCATCTTCCGGTAGGTCGCGCGAGACAGCTCGATCGCCCCGACGACGTCGCGGGGGTCGCTCCGCACGAGGACGATGCCAGCGGACTCGACCGCGACGTCCGTCCCTGCCCCGATCGCGATGCCGACGTCGGCGGTTGCCAGCGCCGGAGCGTCGTTGACGCCGTCACCCACCATCGCGACCTTCCGCCCGCCCGCCTGGAAGCGTCGGACGGCGTTGGCCTTCTCGGCTGGCAGGACCTGCGCGGCGACCTCGTCGACGCCGATCCTGTGCGCGACGGAGTCCGCGACCGCCTGGCTGTCGCCCGTGATCATCGCCACTCGCAGCCCGAGCGCGTGGAGGGCATGCACGGCCTCGGCTGACTCAGGCCTGATCTCGTCCTCGATCGCGAGCGCGCCCAGCACCTGCCCATCCTCGAGGACGTGGAGAACCGTCCGTCCCTCGCGCGACCAAGCGTCCGTCTCCGGCAGGGCTGAGACCTCGGCCTCCTCCAGGAGGCGCGGTCCGCCGATCCCGACGGTGCGTCCGTCGACGACCGCCCGCGCGCCACGACCGGCGAGGGCCTCGAAGCCGCGAACGGCAAGCGGTTCGATGCCGCGGCGCTGTGCGGCCGCGACGATGGCGCGCGCCAACGGGTGCTCGGAGTCAGCCTCGACCGATGCCGCGAGCTGGAGGAGCCTCGTCTCGTCGCCGCTGACCGCCAGGGTCTGGGCGAGGACGGGCTGGCCCTTGGTGAGCGTGCCCGTCTTGTCGAAGATCACGACGTCGAGCTGGCGAGCGCGCTCGAGCGCGAGGCGATCCTTGACCAGGAGCCCGTTTCGAGCGCCGAGCGACGTCGATATCGCGATGACGAGCGGGATGGCCAGGCCAAGGGCGTGCGGGCACGCGATGACCAGGACCGTCGCCGTCCGGACCAGCGCGCCGGCTCGATCGCCTTGGAGCCACCAGAACGCGAGCGTGACGATGCCCGAGCCGAGGGCCACGTAGAAGAGGACAGCGGCCGCGCGGTCCGCGAGGGCCTGGGCCCGCGAGGCCGAGGCCTGCGCCGCGGCAACCAGCCGCATGATCCCGGAGAGCGCCGTCGCCTCGCCGACCGCGGTGACACGGACTCGCAGGCTGCCGCCGGCGGCGACCGTTCCGGCGACGACCGAATCGCCGGCCTGCTTCGCGATCGGCAGTGACTCGCCGGTGATCATCGACTCGTCGACGTCGGCGGTGCCGTCGGCGACGATGCCGTCGGCCGGCAACCGCGCGCCGGGGCGGACCAGGACGATGTCGCCGACCCGGAGCGCCGCGAGAGGGACGCTCTCGATCGTCTCGCCGGTCACGCGCTCGGCGGTATCTGGCAGGAGCTCGGCGAGCGCCGACAGTGCACCACGCGCCTGGGCGATCGAGCGCATCTCGAGCCAATGGCCAAGGAGCATGACCGCGATGAGCGTCGCGAGCTCCCACCAGATCTCGACGTCGAACAGCCCGAGCGTGCCCGCCCAGCTCGTGACGAAGGCCACGCTGATCGCGAGCGAGATGAGGGTCATCATCCCGGGTCGCCGATCGACGAGCTCGCCCTGGGCCCCGCGGATGAAGACCAGGCCGCCGTACAGGAAGACGACCGTGCCGAGGATGGCAGGCAGCCACTCCGACCCAGGGAAGATCGGCGCTCGGTAGCCCAGCCATGCCTGCGGATCACGGCTCCAGGCAATGACCGGGACCGTCAGCACCAGGGTCAGCCAGAACTTGTCCCGGAACATCGCCACGGAGTGGCCGGCATGGCGGTCGTGCGCCATGGCGTGTCCGCCGTCCGCGGGAGCGGCTTGGTCCGCGTGCGCGCCGTGATCTCCGTGTGCCGCATGATCGGCATGAGCCACGTGGTCGGCATGCGCGGGTTCGTTCACGTGCCTAGCGTGCTCTTCGCCGGCCCCGCGAGCCATCGAATCGCGGCCGCGCATCGGATCGTGCCCGGTCATCGACTCGCCTCATGCGAGGGTCGCGATGGCGTCGCCAACCCTCGAGTCTCGTGGCGTGGCTCGGTCGCCATTTCCTGAGTCGTCCCATCGATCGTCGCCAGGACCAGGAGGAACACGGCGATCGGCCGGGCGAGCATGACCACGAGGAGCAGCTCGTACGCGCCGCTGGTGGGCATGACCACGGCAGCCGCCGAGATGACGACCCCGACCACCGTGAGGCCGAGCGCGGTCGCGGCCCATGAGCGGCCCCATGCGATCCCGACGCGGATGACGCGCCGGTCGAGCACGACGAGCGCGATCACGACGTAGGCGAGCGTCACGGCACTGGAGGCTCGGACGGCCTGGCTCGGGTCGCCAAGGAGGAGCGCCAGCGGCTGAACCCCGATCGCGAGGAGGAGGTTCGCGAAGGCGAACTCCACGACCTGACGGAGACGAAGGGCCTCGACCGGATCGAGGCCCGACGCCCGCCGCAGCCCGAT